>NZ_JALPKQ010000079.1:0-12473 GCF_051383655.1 Geodermatophilus sp. CPCC 205761 | reverse complement strand
GAGCCGGCGCCGGCCGCGGCCGTGGCGGTGCTGGCCGGCCGGGAGGGCGAGCTGGCGGCGGTCGACCGGGCGCTGGCCGGCGCGGCCGGCGGCCGGGGCCGCACGGTGGTGGTCACGGGGGAACCGGGCATCGGCAAGACCCGCTTCACCGAGGAGCTGCTGGCCCGGGCGGCGACGGCCGGCTTCCGCTGCGGGCGGGGCACCTGGGACCCCGACGGCAGCCCGCCGCTGTGGGGCTGGACCCGGGCCGTCCGCGGCGCGTTCGGCAGCGAGGAGGTGCTCGCGCCGGCCGACGGCGGGGTGCGGGACGCGGCGTCGGAGAGCTACCGCCTGGCCGGGACGCTGCTGGCCGAGGTCGCGGCCGGCGCACCGGTCCTGCTCGTCCTCGACGACGTGCACTGGGCGGACACCGACAGCCTCCGGCTGGTCCGCCGGGTCGCCGCCGAGCTGGCCGGCGCGCCGGTCGTCCTCGTCGTCGCGCTGCGGGCCTCCCCCGCCGACACCAGCCCCGCGGTCGCGGACCTGCTGGGCGCCCTGGCCCGGGTCGACCCGGTGCGGATCGAGCTGCCGGGCCTCGACGCCGACGCCGTGGCGTCCTGCGTGGCCGCGTCCACCGGGGTGGAGATCCCACCGGAGGTGGCGACGGAACTGGTCGCCCGCACCGACGGCAACCCGTTCTTCGTGACCGAGGTGGCGCGGCTGCTGGCGGCCGACGGCGCGCTGGTCCGGCCGGACGCCCCGGGCTGGCGCACCGTGCCCCACGGCGTGCGGGACGTGGTGCGCCAGCGGCTGGCCCAGCTGCCGCCGGCCACCTCCGAGGTCCTCGCGGTGGCCGCGGTGGCCGGCCGCTCGTTCGAGTGGGCCACGGTCGAGCAGGCGGCCGGCCGCTCCGGCGCCGAGGTGGACGAGGCGATGGGCTCGGCGCTCGACCTGGGCCTGGTCGAGGAGCGGGGGCCGGGCCGCTACCGGTTCACCCACGCGCTGGTCCGCGACGCGGTGTACGAGCTGCTGCCCGGCCGGGCCCGGGCCCGGGCGCACGCCGGCGTCGCCGCGGCGCTGGAGGACGCGCACGCCGGCCGGGTGGCCGAGCACGCCGCCGAGCTCGCGGAGCACTACCGGCTGGCCGGGGACGCCCATGCCCGCTCGGCCTGGACGTTCGCCCGGCGGGCCGGGGAGACGGCGGCCGCCCGCTCCGCCCACGAGGAGGCGCGGCGGCTGTTCACCCTGGCCGCCGACCTGCAGGAGCGGGATCCGCTCACCACCGCCGGGGAACGCGAGTCGGTGCGGGTCGGGCTGGGCCGGGCGCTGCTGCGACTGGGCCGGCCGATCGACGCCTGGCCGGCGTTCGCCGCCGCCGGGGCGTCGGCGTTGGGCCGCGGCGACGCGCCGTCCGCCGCGCGGGCGCTGCTGGAGATCTCGCACGGGGCGGTCTGGGGCTGGCGGATCCGGGCGCAGGTCGACGACGACGCCATCCGGCTGTGGCGCGCCGTGCTCGACACGCCGGACGGCGTCCTGCCCCCCGGGCTGCGCGCGCTCGTCGAGGCGGCGCTGGCGGTCGAGCACCTCTACGTCCCCGACGGCGCGGACAACAGCACCCGGCTGGTCGACTCCGCCGTCGCCCGGCTGCGGGCGACCGGTGCCGGGCCGCAGGAGATGGGCGCCGTCCTGCAGCTGGCCGCCGCCGCGCTGCCCCGGACCGACCTGCTGCACCGCCGCACCGCGCTCGCCGACGAGCTGGTCGAGCGTGCCGCCCGCGCCGGGGACGAGCCCGCCCTGGCGCTCGCGCTCACCCAGCGCGCCGGCGTCCGGGGCGAGCTGGGCCGGCTCGAGGAGGCCGACTCCGACCTGGTGCGGGCCCGGCAGCTGGCCGCGCGGCACGCCCTCCCGCAGGTCCTGCTCGTCTCCGGCTGGGGGCTGGCGCTGCTCCGGCAGGCGCGCGGCGACCTCGCCGGTGCCGAGGAGGACGTCGTCCGGCTGGAGCGGCTCGAGCACACCCTGGCCACGCCCGGGATCGGCATCGGGCTGGCGCAGCGGGCGACCATCCGGTGGGAGCAGGGCCGGCTGGGCGAGCTGGAGCCGGCGCTCCGGCGGGCCGCCGAGCACCAGCCCAGCGAGGTGCGCGACCTGCACGCCCTGGCGCTGGTCGAGGCCGGCCGGGCCGGGGAGGCGCGCCGGCTGCTCGGCCCGTGGGCGGAGCAGCCCCCGATCATCCGCGACTACCTGTGGACCAGCCTGACCGCGCTGCGCGCCCACCTCTGGTTGGCGCTGCGCGACCACGGCTGCCCGACCGACGCGGCGGCCGGCGACCTCCGCCGGCAGCTCGCCCCGTACGCCGACCGGGTCGCCGCCGGCGGCATGTCGGCCCTCTTCCACGGCAGCGTCGCCCACACGCTGGCCCGGCTGGCCGCCGCCGAGGGGGACGTCGGCGCGGCGCGGCGGTACGGCGAGGCCGCCCTGGAGACGCACCGGACGCTGGGGCTGCACCCGTGGACGGCGCGCACCGCGGCGGTGCTGGCGGCCCTGCCGGACTGACCCGGCTCAGGGCGTGGCGGTCCCGTGGATGGCCAGCGCGTGCCGGCGGAAGGCCCGGCGGGACAGCCGCGGCACGATCCACCGGATCGGCGGCGGCGCGTCGGCGAGCATCTGCGCGATGACGGCGGGGTCGCCCTCGTACTGGAACATGCCCAGGGCCAGGGACATCTCCTTGCGCGGGATGCTCTGCCGGCCGCGCTCCCCGAGCCCGTGCCACTCGGCCTCGGTGAGGCACCGGGCGGCGATGGGCAGGAGCCGCTCCTCCTCCGCGTCGAGGTGCTCGGCGAGGTGCACGTAGAGCTCGTCGAACAGGTCGGCCAGCCGGTCCCGGTCGGCCGGGTCGGCGGTCGCCGCCCAGCGCGGGCGCAGCTCCCCCACCGTGGCGAGCAGCGCGTCGACCTGCCCGTGCTGGGCCTCCATCAGCCGCACGATGGGAGCCAGCTCCTCGGGGACGCGGTCCAGCAGCATCGGCCAGAGCAGCTCGTCCTCGGTGGTGTGGTGCTCGTGCAGCGCCCGGGCGATGAACTCGAGGTGGTCGGAGACCACCCGCGCCCGCCGCACGTCGCCGTCCGCCACCCGGCGGACGACGCCGCCGGCGAGCCGGAACTCGCGCCGGAAGAAGGTGTGGATGGTCGGCATCGCGCTGGTGTCGATGGGTTCGGTCGTGGCGTGCACGGCGGTCTCCTCGGGTCGGCCGGATCTCGTGGACCGACGATCGGCCGGGCCGGCTGCAGTCGACTTGCAACGGCCTTGCACCCGCCTGCCGGCCTGGTCGACAACCCGGGGCCGCTGCTGCTGGACTGGGCGGCGACAGCCGGAGGAGCCGCCATGGCGAAGTACCTCGTGAACGACGCCGGTCTCGCGCACGCGCGGGAGCTCATCGCGGCCCGCCGGTACGTGCTGCGCAGCGAGTGGGGCCGCGTGCAGCCCTCCGCCGAGGAGGAGAACGCCTTTCTCGGCCGGCACTCCTGGGACGAGTACTCGGCCTGGCACCTCGCCCTCACCGACGGCGCCACCGACGGCACCAAGGCGCGGTACGCCTTCGTCTACGGCGACTTCCGCCGGGTGCACCGGATGGGGATCATCGCCTGCCACTACCGCGCCGCCGAGTGGGGTCACAAGGAGGTCGAGCTCGCCGCCCACGACCTGCTGCAGCTGCTCGACGCGACGCGGGCCTGACTCACGGAACGGCGGGGTCGGGGTCGGGGAAGGACCGGTCGCCGAAGAGGATGCGCCGGGCCGCGGCCCGCCCGAGCGGCGTGCGGAGCAGGCCGAACGCCGCTGCCGCGACGGCCGGCGTGCGCACCTGGGCCAGTCCCCGCCGCAGCAGCAGCCGCCCCCGGAAGGCGGCGCGGAGGGCGGCACCGTCGTAGTGGGTCAGCGCGTCCGGACGTCCGGAGCGCAGGGCGTCGTCGAGGACGTCGGCTGCTCGCTCCGACAGCCGCAGGCACGGATCCAGGCCGCCCGCGGTGAGCGGGGAGACCGCGCCCGCGGCATCACCCACGAGGAGCCCGTCGGGGCAGCTGATCCGGCGCAGCAGGCCACCGACGGGGATCGGGCCCCCGCGCCGCTCGACGTCGTCGGGCCGGTCGACGCCGGACAGCCCGGGCGCCGAGGCGCCGAAGCGCGTCAGGGCCCGGCGCAGGCCGTCGGGGAAGCGGTCTGCGTACCCGGCCACGCCGACGTGGGCGTGCCGCCCGTCGTTGACGACCCACGCCAGGTACCCGGGCGCGAGCGAGGGGTCGAGCACGCAGTGGAACGTCGGCGGCTCCTCGCTCTCGGGTGTCGCGAAGACCTCCTCGGCGCCGATCAGCAGGTGCTCGTTGCGGTCCAGGGCGAGGTCGCGGGCCACCCGCGAGCGGGCTCCGTCAGCGCCGACGACGTAGCGGGCCCGCACCCGGATCGGCCCGTCCGGCCCGGTCAGGTCGACGGCGTCCTCGCGCCGGCCCTCGTACCGGGTGCCCAGCGCCATCCGCACCCCGGCGTCCTCCGCCGCCCGCGCCGCCGCTCCGTACAGCGGCCCCATGTCGCCCACCCGGTACTCGTCGCGGGCACTGTCCAGGGTGACCGGACGGCGCAGCCCCGGCGGGTAGAGCACCACCCGCCGGATCGGCGGCCCGAGGCACTCCGGGGGCAGCGGGAAGTCGTCGAGCGTCTTGCGGACGAAGATCCCCGTGGTGCGGATCGCGCCGCTGAGACCGGGACGCCGTTCGGCCAGCAGCACGTCGTGACGCCGCCGGGCGAGCAGCGTGGCGGTGTGCAGCCCGGCCAGCCCGGCCCCGACGACCAGCACGTCGGCTGTCTGCGTGCTCCTCCGCTCGGCCGTCGTCACCAGCCGGTCCCGACGGCCGGGTGCGCCCACCCGAGGCACGCCCCCGGCCGACGAGGGAAGAGGCCGACGACCCGCTGGATCCGGTGCATGTATCGACAATCGCTGACTGTCTATCGACAGTCAATAGATCACGCTGGTGTGTCGGGGGTTGTCCACGCCCGGCCCATCCCGCTGTCCATTCCGGACTTTCCGCGCCGGAAGTCCCGGATGGGTCGCCCCTCCCCCTCACGTCTCCAGGACTCTGGGCGGCATGCCCGCGTCAGGGAGTTGGACTTTCGGCGCCGAAAGTCCGCCTGGGAATCGGACTTTCGGCGCCGAAGTCCGTCGGGGACCGGCCCCAACCCGGCCCTGGTTCCGGACAGCCGGTGATGAGAAGCCGTCCCGTCCCGTCCCGGCCCAGCCCGACCGCGCCGCCGGTCCCGGACGGCGGCGTCGGCAGGGGAGGAGGCGGGCGATGAGTCGGTCAGGCGTCACCGTGGGGCGGCCCCAGCCTCCTCGTCCTCTTCTTGTCGCAGCGTGCCCACCAGGCGGGCCGCGAGCGCCGCGCCCTCCCCCGCGCCGGAGGCCGCGTACCACCGCGTCGCCGCCTCCAGGAGGTCCCGGGCCGCGGCGCGGTCCCCGGCGGCGAGGACGATCTCCGCCAGCGCCACCCGCGTCTCGGCGAGCAACCGGAGGTCCCCCGCCTGCTCCGCGCCCGCCAGCGCCCGCCGCATCGTGCTCGCCGCTCCCGGGTCGCCGGCCTCGTGCTGGGCCCGTGCGAGGTGGGACAGGTGCAGGGCGGCCGCTCCGGCGAACCCGAGCCGGCCCGCGGCCTCGGCCGCGTTCCCGTGGTGGCGGGCCGCGTCGGCGAAGCGGTGCTCGGCCTGGGCCACCCGGCCGAGGGCGGCCTCGGCGTGCAGCAGCGCCCACGCGTCGCCCAGGGGACCGAGGACGGCGATGGACTCCTCGCACGCGGCCCGGCCGGCCCCCGTGTCCCCGAGCGCCAGGTGGGCGTACGCGGCCAGGAGCAGCGCGCCGCCGGCATACCAGTCCGCCCCGCTCGCCGCGAAGGCCCCGCGGCAACGCTCGAGAGCGGCCAGCGCCTCGGCGGCGCGCCCCTCCTGGGTCAGGACGAAGGCCCCGTACCAGCGGGTCAGGTCGGCGAGCGGTCCGTCGTCCCCGGCGAGGAGGAGCGCGGCGTCCAGCGTGGTCCGCGCCCGCCGCAGGTCGCCCGACATGGCCTCCAGCCAGCTCTCCAGCAGCAACGCCGTCACCCGGAGATCCAGTGGCGCGCCGTCGGCGGCCTCCCGGGCCGCGCGCAGCCGGGCGGCGGCCGCCGCGTCGTCGAGCAGCACCCAGGCCCAGCCGAAGCCGACGGCGATCCGCAGCCCGGTCTCCGGATCGGCAGCGCGGGCCCGGTCCAGGGCGGCGTCGATCGTCGCGCGCTCGGCGGCGGTGACGGCGACGGCCGCCGCCTGGCCCGGGCCCCGCACCTGAGCGGCCACGACTCCGGCCGCCCCGGCGACCCAGGCGACCACGGCATCCGCCGCCACGTCGGCGGCGCCCGCCTCGGCCGCACGGTCTGCGGCGAAGGCGCGGACGCTGTCCAGCAGCCGGAAGCGGGTGGTCTCCGGCCCGCCCGGATCGGCGTCGAGCAGGGACCGGTCGACCAGCCGCTCCACGACGTCGAGGCCGGCTCCGGCGGGCACGCCCAGCGCCGCGAGCACGTGCTCCACGGCCGGCAGCGTGGCTCCGCCCGGGAACTGCGCCAGCGCCCAGAGGCCCCGTTGGTCGTCGGGGAACAGCAGGTCGTAGCTCCAGGCGAGGGCCGCCGCCAGCGTGCGCCGGCGGGCCGGCCGGCTCGACGTGGGATCGGCCAGCAGGGTGAAGCGGTCGTCGAGCCGCCGGCTCATCTCGGCCACCGTGAGGATCCGGGCCCGGGCCGCGGCCAGCTCGATCGCCAGCGGGAGGCAGTCGAGGGAGCTGCACAGCTGCGCGACCGCCGGCGCGGTCTCGTCGGTGAGCACGAACCCGGGGCGCCGCTCGGCCGCGCGTTGCGCGAACAGCGCGACCGCGTCCTCCTCGGGCAGCGGGGGCACGGTCCGGAGCAGCTCGCCGTCGATGCCGAGCGGCCGCTGGCTGGTGGCCAGCACCCGGATGCGCGGCGCGGCGTCGAGGACCTGGGCGACCAGTCCGGCGACGGCGTCCGCCAGGTGCTCGCAGTTGTCCAGGACGAGCAGCAGGTCCGCGCCGCGCAGCCCGCCGACGACGTCACCCGCGGCGTCGGTCCCGGGTAGGACGTCGCCCAGCGCCGCGGGCAGCTCGGCCGCCCCGCGGACGCCCTCCAGGCGGACCAGCCAGGCGCCGTCCGGTGCGTCGTCGAGCCGCGCCGCCTCGGTGGCCAGGCGGGTCTTCCCCACCCCGGCCGGACCCACGAGCGTCACCAGCCGGTGCGTGCGGAGGCTCGCCTGCAGCGCGGACAGGTCGTCGGCGCGGCCGACGAGCGGGGCGGACAGCGCCGGCACGTTGCCGCGGCGGGGCGCGCGCACGGGCGCGGTGGGCCGGTCGAGTGCCGGGTCGTGGGCGAGGACCTGCCGCGTCACGGCGGCCAGCTCGGCGCCCGGGTCGACGCCGAGTTCCTCGGCGAGCAGCCGGGTCACCCGCCGGGCGGCGGCCAGCGCGTCGCCCTGCCGCCCGGCCCGGTAGAGGGCGGTGATCAGCAGCGCCCACGACCGCTCCCGCAGCGGCTGCGCCGCGACGTGGGACTCGAGCTCGCCCACCAGCTCCGTCGCGGCGCCCGACGCCAGCCGCGCGGCGAACCCGTCCTCGACCAGCCGCAGCCGGGTCTCCTCCAGCCGGACCCGGTGCGGCAGCACCCACGCCGCCGGACCGGCGGCGGGCAGGACCTCGGAGCCGAACAGCTCCAGCCCCGCCCGGCAGGCGGCCGCGGCACCCGCGGCGTCCCCCGACGCCAGCAGCGCCGCGCCCCGGTCGGCTGCCTCCACCGCGCGCACGGCGTCCACGCACCGGGGGTCGACGGCGAGCGTGTACCCGGCCGGCCCGCCGGTCAGGGCGGCGGGATCGCCCAGGGCCCGGCGCAGCTGCGAGACCTTGGCCTGGAGCGTGTTGCGCCGGGCGCCGGTCTCGTCGGGCCAGAGGTCCTCCAGGAGCCGCTCGGCCCGCACCGGCCGGCCGGCGTCCAGCGCGAGCCGGACGAGCAGCTCGGTCGTGCGCCCGCCGGGAACGGCGGCGGGGACGCCGTCGATCCGCACCTCGACGGCGCCGAGCACCGCGACGGTGAGCACCGGCCGAGCGTAGGGGCGTCAGCCCGTCGTCAGTCCGTCGTCAGGCCCCCCTCCGACGCTGTTCCCGTGGACACGACCTCCTCGCAGGACCTGATCCGGCGCCTCGTCGCCGGGGACCCGACGGCGACCCCCCTCCTGGTCGACCGGGCGGGCACGAGCGCGGATCCGGCCGTGCTGGTGGCCGCCGCCCTCGTCGTCCCCGTGTGGGAGCCCCTGCTCGAGCGGGCCGCCGCCACCGCACGCGACGTCCCGGAGCGCCAGGTGGTCGCCATCGCCGCGGCGCACCTGCGCGGGGAGCACGACCGGGCCCTCCTGCTCGCGCGCGACCACCTCGCCGACCACCCCGGCAACGCCCTGGTCGCCCACATCGCCGCGGCCGCCGGCCGCTGCTGACCCGCACCGCCAGAAACGGAGAAACTCCCATGACCCCTCGCCGCACGGCCGCCGCGATGCTCGCCGCCGCCGTCCTGCTCAACGTGGCCTTCACCGGCCTCGGCTCGGTCTTCGACTACCCCGACGTCCTCAAGCAGCCGGCGGACGACGTGCTCGCCTCCTTCCGCGCCTCGCAGGCCGCCATCACCGGCTGGTTCCTCGCGCTGGCCGTCGGCGCGGCGATGATGGTGCCGATCGCCGTGGGCGTGGGCCGGCTGTCCCGGTCCGCGGCCATGCGGTGGGCGGTTCCGGTCGGCATCGCCGCGGCCCTCGTCCAGGTGGCCGGCCTGCTCCGCTGGCCGCTGCTGGTCCCCGGCTGGGCCGCGACGGCGGCCGGGAACGACCCCGCGGCCGCCGACGCCGCCCGGCAGTCGTTCGGCACGGCCAACCGCGTGCTCGGCAACCTGATCGGCGAGACCGGCGGCTACCTGCTGACCGCGGCCTGGACCGGCCTCGTCCTGGCCGCACTCGGCACGGCCTTCGCCGGGCGGCTCTTCGTCGCGCTGGGCGCGGGATCGGCGGTGCTGGTCCTCGCCGGCGTGCTCTCCCCGCTGGACCTGCCGCTGATCGACACCGCGAACTTCGTCGGCTACATCCTGTGGAGCCTCTGGCTGCTGGCCTTCGCCGCCGTGCTCGTCACCAGGCACCGGACGACCCGCGCCGCGGGTCCCGTGACGGGCCGCACCGCACGGGCCACCCGATCCCCGTTCCTGCGGTCCTGGGCGATCTGGACGGCCGGGTTCCTCGCCTTCCCCGTCGCGGGCCTGGCCGGTACCGCCGTCGCCGGCCGCGTCGACAGCCCGCTGGCCGCCCTGACCGGCGGCGCCGTCGCCGGCCTCGTCATCGGCGCCGCCCAGACGCTGGTCAGCCGCCGGCGGCTCGACCCGCGCCGCTGGATCCCGGCCACCGCGATCGGCATGGGCCTGGGGCTGCTCCTCGGTGCGGCCGCCGTCGGCTACGGCACCTCCCTGGCCGACCTCGCCGCGATGGGCGCGCTCACCGGGCTCGTCCTCGGGCTCGCCCAGGCGCCGGCGCTGCCCCCCGCCACCCGCCGGCGCTGGGTCTGGGCCCTCGCGCTGCCCGCGCTGTGGGCACTGGGCTGGACCGCCACCACCCTGGGCGGGATCAGCGTGGAGGACCAGTTCGTCGTCTTCGGCGCCTACGGGGCGGTCACCTTCTCCGCCCTGTCGGGGCTCCTGCTGCACGCGCTGCTGCCGGTCGGTGCCACCCCCGGCACGGAGTCGGCAGCGGCGCCGGTCGGAGCGGCGGCGTGAGCGACCGGCGTCACTCGTCGAAGACCAGCGACGGGGTGTCGGTCCGCAGCGTCTCGCCGCGGAAGAACTCCGGGTGCCGCGCCCGCCAGGCGACCATCAGCACCGCGCCGAGGAGCAGCAGCCCGATCCCGATGACGAAGACGCTGCCGATCCCCAGGACCGAGGAGCCGCTGCCGTAGGCGGGGTCGAGGGTGTCGACCGCGGTCTGCACGAACACCGCGGTCAGCATCAGCGCCCCCGCCAGCGGCAGCACGCCCTTGAAGACGAGGTCGCGGGCGCTGCGGCGCAGTTCCCGCCGGAAGTACCAGACGCAGGCGTAGGCGGTCAGCCCGTAGTAGAAGCAGATCATCAGGCCCAGCGCGTAGATCGTGTCGATGAGGACGTTCTCGCTGATCAGCGTCATGCCGACGTAGACGACCGCGGTGCCGACCCCGGCCACGAGCGTCGCGGTCGACGGCGTGAGGTACCGGGGGTGGACGTCGGCCAGCCGCTTCGGCACGGCGCCGTAGGTCGCCATCGCCAGCAGCGTGCGGGTCGGGGGCAGGAACGTCGTCTGCAGCGAGGACGCCGAGCTGGCCACCACGGCGAGGAACAGCAGGAAGGCCAGCCCCGGGCCCATCACCGGGCCGGCGAGCGCGGCGAAGACGTTGTCCTCCGTCTCGGGGTTGCCGAGCCCGGTCCCCTCCCCGCCGACCCCCGCGTACATCTGCACGGCGATGGCCACGCCGAGGTAGGTGACGATGATGACGACCATCGTCAGGAGGGCGGCGCGCCCCGGCGTCCGCGCGCTGCCCGCGGTCTCCTCGTTGACCGTCAGGCAGGTGTCCCAGCCCCAGTAGATGAAGATCGACAGCGACAGGCCGGCGGTGAAGGCGCTGAACGAGGTGATCGCGGTCGGGTCCAGCCAGGACGCCTCGAACGGGATGCTGCCCGGCGCGGAGCCGGCCTTGACCAGGGCCGTGACGGCGAAGACGGCCAGGACGACGAGCTGGAACCCGACGAGCACGTACTGGACCCGCTTGGTCACCTCGACGCCCCGGTAGGTGATCCAGGTGGCGAGGGCGACGAAGGCGACGCAGGTGAGGACGTTGACCAGGCGGTCGTCGCCGAGCGCCGCGACCGACTCCGAGCCGGTGAGCTCACCCAGCAGCAGGTAGAAGAAGGACACGGCCACGCCGGCGAGGTTGGACAGCACGATGATCGTGGCCAGCAGCGCGCCCCAGCCGCACAGCCAGCCGACGTAGGGGTTGAACGCCTTGGTGGTCCAGGTGAAGGACGTCCCGCAGTCCGGCGCCACCCGGTTGAGCTCCCGGTAGGCGTAGGCGACCAGCAGCATCGGCAGGAACCCGGCGAGGAAGACGGCCGGCATCTGCAGGCCGACCTCGGTGACGGTCGGCCCGAGGGTCGCCGTCAGCGCGTACACCGGCGCGATGCTCGACACCCCGAGGACGACGCTGGCGAGCAGGCCGACCGAGTTCGTCGACAGGCCCTTGGTGCGGAGGTCTCGCGTCGGGGTGGAGCGCGGCGCGGCCAGGGACATGCGGTGTCCTTCCTCGAGGTCTCCGGCGGACGCGGAGACGACAGGCGACACCACAGCGGTGTGCTGTGGGCCACACGCAACCCAGCCAGCAGCGGCCCGCCGGAACAAGTGCCACTTCGGCACCGTTCCGCCGTGTCGCGCGCCGATGCGGCACTTGCTCGTCCTCGGGCAACCGGGAGCATGAACCGGGACGACGACGGATCCCGTCGTCGTGACGCCCCGCCGCTACGGTTCTCCGAGAAGAGGGCCGGGCGGACGACGGATCAGCCCGCACGGCAGCGCGGGCCGGACAGGAGAAGAGCCGTGAGCGACAAGCTGGAGCTGCGCAACCTGGTGGGCGGCGAGCACGTCGACGCCACCGACGGCCGCCGGTCCGACCTGGTCGACCCGGCCACCGGGGAGGTGTTCGCCACCGCGCCGGTGTCCGCCGCCGAGGACGTCGACCGCGCCTACCGGGTCGCCGCGCGGGCGTTCGAGAGCTGGCGGGACAGCACCCCGGCCGAACGGCAGCGCGCCCTCCTGCGGCTCGCCGACCTCGTCGAGGAGCACGCCGACGAGCTGGTGGCGCTGGAGAGCCGGAACACCGGCAAGCCGCTCGGCCTGACGGCGAGCGAGGAGATCCCGCCGATGGTCGACCAGATCCGGTTCTTCGCCGGCGCGGCCCGCACGCTGGAGGGCAAGGCCGCCGCGGAGTACCTGCGGGGGCACACCAGCTTCGTCCGGCGGGAACCGATCGGCGTCGTCGGCCAGGTGACGCCGTGGAACTACCCGATGATGATGGCCGTCTGGAAGATCGCCCCGGCGCTCGCGGCCGGGAACACCGTCGTCCTGAAGCCCAGCGACACCACGCCCGTCACCACCCTCAGGCTCGCCGAGCTGGCCGCCGAGGTGCTGCCGCCCGGCGTCCTCAACGTCGTGTGCGGCGACCGCGACACCGGGGCCGCCCTCGTCGCGCACCCGATCCCCCAGCTCGTCGCCATCACCGGGTCGGTGCGGGCCGGGATGGCGGTCGCCGGGGCGGCCGCGCACGACGTCAAGCGGGTGCACCTCGAGCTCGGCGGCAAGGCCCCGGTCGTGGT
>NZ_JALPKQ010000078.1:0-14388 GCF_051383655.1 Geodermatophilus sp. CPCC 205761 | reverse complement strand
CGGCGTAGTACGCGGCGTACAGGCCCGCCGGGCCGGCCCCGACGACGAGCAGGTCGACCTCGACGCGGCGGCCGTCGCCGGCCGCGGTCCCCGGCGGCGAGGTGTCGGTCGCGGTCGTCACGGGGTTCCTCCAGGGGTGGCGAGGTTGTCGGAGCGGGCCGCGCCGCTGAGCCGGTCGAGGGCCAGCTCGCGGACGCGGAAGCGCTGCAGCTTGCCGGTCGCGGTGGTCGGCAGCTCGTCGAACACCAGCACGTGGCGGGGGCGCTTGAACGCGGCGAGCCCCTCGCGGCAGAAGGTCACGAGGTCCTCCTCCGCCGTCGTCTCGCCGGGCATCAGGACCACGCAGGCGACCGGCTTGTCCAGCCCGTCGGCGTCGGGCAGCGACACCACGACCACCTGGCTGACCGCCGGGTGCTGGCGCAGCCGCTCCTCGACCTCGGTGGGGGAGACCCAGATCCCGCCGGCCTTGATGATGTCGTCGGTGCGGCCCAGCGAGGAGTAGTAGCCGTCCGCGCTGCGCACGTAGGTGTCGCCGGTGCGCACCCACGGCCCCTGGAAGACCCGCCGGGTGACCTCCGTCCGCTGCCAGTAGCCGGTCGCCGCCGAGGTGCCGCGGACGTAGAGGTGGCCGGGTGTGCCGTCGGGCACCGGGGCGCCCTCGTCGTCGACGATCTTGGCCTCGTAGCCGGCGACGACCTCGCCGGTCGAGCCGGCGCGGGTCCGCCCGGGCCGGCCGCTGATGAAGATGTGCAGCATCTCGGTCGAGCCGATGCCGTCGAGCATCTCGACGCCGAACGTGCCGGTGAACCGCTCGAACAGCGCCGCGGGGAACGCCTCGCCGGCCGAGACGCACGCCCGGACGCTGCTGAACGCGTCGGCGGGCAGGCCCGCGGCCAGCAGGGCGGCGTAGTACGTCGGGCCGCCGAAGAACAGGGTCGGCCGGTGCTCCTGCAGCACCCGCAGCGTGCTCGCCGGGCTGGGCCGGGCCCGGTCCAGGACCGTGCCGGCCCCGACGGAGAACGGGAACGTCATCGTGTTGCCCAGCCCGTAGGCGAAGAAGAACTTGGCCACCGAGAAGGTGACGTCGTCCGGGCCGATGGCCAGCACGTCCCGGGCGTAGGTCTCGGCGGTGTCCCGCAGCGACCCGTGCCGGTGCATCGCGCCCTTCGGCGTGCCGGTCGTGCCGGAGGTGTAGAGCCAGAAGGCCGGCGAGTCGGCGATCGTCGGGTACGGCGTGGCCGCCCGGTCGAGGTCGTCGGCGCCCGCGGCGACGAAGGACTCCCACGAGCGCACCCGGGCGCCCTCGACCTCCGGCAGCTCCGGGGCGTCGAACACGACGACGTCGGCGAGGTCGCGCAGGCCGCCGAGGGCCGGTGCCAGCGCGGTGAACTCCGAGCTGAGCGCGACCAGCCGGGCGCGGCTGTCCTGGGCGAGCACGGCGATGTCCTTGGGCTTGAGCATCGTGCTCACCGGCACCGGGACGGCACCGATGCGCAGGCCGGCCAGGAAGGCGGTGAGCAGCTCCGGGGTGTCGCCCATGCAGAGCAGCAGCCGCTCCTCGGGGCGCACACCGGAGGCGAGCAGGGCGGCGGCGAAGCGGGTGACCGCGTCGTCGAGCTCGCCGTAGGTGAGGGTGCGCACGCCGCCGTCGAGGTCGATCGCGGTGATCGCCCGCCGCCCCGGGTCGGTGCGGGCGTGCCGGGTGACCAGCCACTCGGCGGCGTTGAACGGCTCTGGGCCGGCCGGCGCCGCGGACGGGAGCGGGAGGTCGGGTGGGGCGGTGTCGAGGGTGGCCACGCTGCTCAGCCCTTCTGCGAGGGAGCGGGGTCGCCGGGGAACGGGAACCGTTCCCCGGCGACCCCGGCGAGATCAGAAGCGGACGTAGTCGTACTCGACCGGCAGCGAGTTGATGCCGACCGACGGGGGCGCGATCCATCCGGCGAACTCACCGGGCTCGTAGTGCGGCACCATCAGCTCGGCGACGCGGGCGCGGTCCTCGGCCGTCGGCAGGTGGTCGCCCACCGCCTTCTCCCAGGTGGCCTCGTCGACGATCTCGCCGGTGGGTGTGATGTGGTGCCCGGCGAACGCGCCGACCTTGCGGTTGAAGCCCTGGTGCGGGAGGTACAGGCGCTCCTCGAGGCCGGCCTCCTCCAGCTCCTGGTTCCACCGCTTGACGCCGTTCTCGCAGTCGGCGGCGTACTCGTTGCGCAGGTCGAGGTTGAGCGCGGTGAGCATCGGCACGGTGCGGGTGGCCAGCTTCCCGCCCTCGACCACCGGGACCTCCATGGTGAGGTCGTGCAGCAGGTGGTCGTCCTTGCGGCGGGTCTCCATCCACCGGCCCTTGAGCCCGGAGGTGTAGTACGCGGCCACGTTGGACGAGGTCTCCGAGCCGAAGAGGTCCATGGAGACGGAGAACTGGAAGTTCAGGTACTTCTGGATCACCGAGAGCGGGATGCCGCCGTACTGCCAGATGTCGTCGGTGCCGTGCTCCTTCATCAGCTGCGCGGTCCGCTGGACGGTGCGCTGCACGCCCGTCGTCCCGACGAACATGTGGTGCGCCTCCTCCTTGAGCATGAACTCGCAGGTGCGCGCCAGCGGGTCGAAGCCGCTCTCCTTCAGCGTCCCGAGCTGGTACTTGCCGTCCCGGTCGGTGAAGTAGGTGAACATGAAGAACGACAGCCAGTCGGTCGTCTCCTCGTTGAAGGCGCCGAGGATGCGCGGGGAGTCGAAGTCGCCGGAGTTGCGCTTGAGCAGCTGCTCGGCCTCCTCGCGCCCGTCCTTCCCGAAGTAGGCGTGCAGCAGGTAGACCATCGCCCACAGGTGCCGGCCCTCCTCCACGTTGACCTGGAAGAGGTTGCGCATGTCGTACAGCGAGGGCGCGGTCATGCCCAGGTGCCGCTGTTGCTCGACCGAGGCGGGCTCGGTGTCGCCCTGGATGACGATGAGCCGGCGCAGGTCCGACCGGTGCTCGCCGGGCACCTCCTGCCAGGCCGGCTCGCCCTTCTTGTCGCCGAAGTTCACCTTCCGGTCCGGGTCGCGCTCGGCCAGGAAGATGCCCCAGCGGTACTCCTCCATCGGCACCCGGTCGAAGTGCGCCCAGCCGTCCCGGCCGACGGCGATGGCGGTGCGCAGGTAGACGTCGTGGGTCGGGATGGACGGGCCGAGGTTCTTCCACCAGTCGATGAACTTGGGCTGCCAGCCCTCCAGGGCGCGCTGCAGCTTGCGGTCGCCGGCCAGGTTGACGTTGTTGGGGATCTTCTCGCTGTAGTCGATCGTCGACGTCGGGCCGGTCGGCGTGGGGGCCTCGCCGGTGACGGTGCCGTTCGTGGGGCTGCTCTCCGTGGTGGTCATGCGCTCAGACCCGCTTCCTGTCGTAGTCCGCCCGCTTGCCGGTGCCGTACCGGCGCAGCGCTCCTTCGGGGCCAGCGGCGTTGGGCCGCTGGAAGATCCAGTTCTGCCAGGCGGTGAGCCGGCCGAAGACCTTCGTCTCGGGGGTCTCGCGACCGGCGAAGCGGAGGTTGGCCTCCATGCCGGTCAGCGCGTCGGGGGAGAAGCTGGCCCGCTCCTCGACGACCAGGCGGACCTCGTCCTCCCAGTCGATGTCGTCGGGCGTGCTGGTGACCAGGCCCAGCTCGAGGGCGTCGGCGGCGGCGAGGTCCCGGCCGACGGCGGCCTCCGCGGCGGCCAGCTCGTCGGCGCTGCCCAGGAACCGGACCTGCAGCCGGGACAGGCCGTTGCCCATGGGCAGCAGGCCGGTGTTGAACTCGTCCAGCCGGATCACCGCGGCCGGCTTCGGGTCGTCGTCGTCCTCGAACTGGCCCTCGAGCATGAACTGCCGGTCGGCCGCGAAGGCGATCTCGGCCAACGCGCCGACGAAGCAGGAGCCGGGCTCGATGAGTGCGAACAGGCTGCGCGAGGTGGTGTCCAGCCGCTTCACCGTGCGGCGGTAGAAGCCGATCGTCTCGTTGACCAGCCAGTGCGCGCGGTTGGCCAGCAGGAACTCGTCGTAGGCCGCCACGGTCGCCGGGTCGCCCTCGGTGCGCAGCAGCCAGGTGCCGATCGCCAGCTCGTTGGTGCGCAGCCGCAGGATCGCGTCGTCCAGCTCGCGGGTGGCGGCCAGCAGCCAGGCGGCGTCGCCCTGCTGCTGCAGCTCCTCGACGCTGCCGGGCACCGCCGTCGGGCCGAGCACGGTGATCGTCGCGGTGCCGGAGCTGCGGTCCAGGACGACGCGGACGTGCTCGTAGCGGGTGGTGTCGCCGTCGGTCTCGCGGCGCAGCGGGGTGAGCTGCACGCCGCCGGCGCCGGCGCCGGGGCGGTTGGAGCCGGCGGCCAGCTCGGCGGCCCGCCGGGCGACCTCGCCGGGGAGGTCGCGGGCCTTGACGCTGGCGTCGACCAGGCGCCACTGCACGGCCTTCTCGCCGCGGATGCCCTCGGCGGTGGTGGAGAAGACGTCGGCGAGGTCGCGCCGGACGCCGCGCTTGTCGACCACGCGGGTCAGGCCGCCGGTGCCGGGGAGGACGCCGAGCAGCGGCACCTCGGGCAGCGACACGGCCGAGGAGTTGTCGTCGACCAGCACGATCTGGTCGCAGGCGAGGGCGAGCTCGTAGCCGCCACCGGCGGCGGTGCCGTTGACCGCGGCGATGAACGACAGGCCGGAGTGGGCGCTGGCGTCCTCGAACCCGTTGCGGGTCTCGTTGGTGAACTTGCAGAAGTTCACCTTCCAGCTGTGCGGCGAGGCGGCCAGCATCTTGATGTTGGCGCCGGCGCAGAACATCCGCTCCTTGCCGCTGGTGACGACGACCGCCTTCACCTCGGGGTGCTCGAAGCGGATCCGCTGGACCGCGTCGTGCAGCTCGATGTCGACGCCGAG
This sequence comes from Geodermatophilus sp. CPCC 205761, assembly GCF_051383655.1. Lineage (NCBI taxonomy): Bacteria > Bacillati > Actinomycetota > Actinomycetes > Geodermatophilales > Geodermatophilaceae > Geodermatophilus > Geodermatophilus sp. CPCC 205761. Next base: position 9,518 of record NZ_JALPKQ010000078.1, on the reverse strand, counting down.
GTCGTAGCTGTTCATCTTCAGCTCGTAGCCGGGGACGATGCCGCCGTCCTCGGCCACGTCGAGGGTCAGCGTGGCGATCTCGCCGTCCACCGACAGCGTCCAGTGCTTGTAGGCCTCCGGGGAGGTGTCGAAGGAGACCTCGGTGGTCGCGGCCGGCTCGGCGACAGGGGCGGGGCCCTCGGGCGTGGTCTCCGAGCGGTCTTCGAGGGTGGTCACGGTGCCTCCAGGGGAGTTGCCGGCGCGTGGGGACGTGGCGCTCGCCACCCATCTTGACGTGCTACACGACAATGCGCAAGCGGTGGATGATCTGTAGATGTCTTCGCCGGGCGGCGCCCGGGTGCCAGGCTGGGGACCCCGGGAGGAGACGGAGCGGCGCGATGACCACGACGGGCACGGGCACGGACCGGTGGCGCTGGGTGGCGGACCCCGACCCGCACTGGGACGCGGACCGGGAGCGGGTCTTCGCCTCGGTCCCCGAGGGCGTGTTCCCCACCGCACCCGGGCGTCCTGGCGAGCGACTGGCGGCCGACTGGTGGCGGGTCGAGGACGGCGACCGGGTGCTGGCCTACGGCTGGCTCGACGACGTCTGGGGCGACGCGGAGATCCTCCTCGCCGTGGAGGCGGGCGCCCGGGGGACCGGCGTGGGCGCGTTCACACTGACCCGGCTGGAGGAGGAGGCGGCGGAGCGCGGGCTGAACTACGTGGTCAATGTGGTGCGGGACACACACCCGGAGCGGGACGCGGTGACGGCCTGGTTCCTCGCGCACGGCTTCCGCGCCGACGACGAGGGCCGGCTGCGCAAGCGGGTCGCCGTCCGGTCCGGCAACACCGGCCAGCGCCAGGCCGGCCGGCCCGGGGCGGGGCCGCCCGCGCCGCCGGACGAGGCACGGCAGGCGCGCTACACCGCGGAGCGGGACCGGGCGGCCGCCCGCCCGCACGCCGACGACCCGCCGGCCACCGGCGGCGACCTGGGGCCGGGGCGGGAGGAGAGCGGGGGCTACGTCGACCCCGAGCACCACCGCTACTGACCGCCGCTCCGGGAGGGCAGAAATGTCCATTTCTGCCTCCCGGACGACTCAGGCGACGCCGAGGAGGGCGTGGGCCACCGAGCTGTCGCGGCGGAACTCGAGGGTGGGGGAGCGGTGCACGACCCGCCCCTTGTCCATCACCGCGATCTCGTCGGCGACGGCGAAGGCGAGGTGCAGGTCCTGCTCCACCACGACCAGCGTCGTCCCCTCGGCCTTCATCCCGGCGATCGCCTCGCCGATGAGGTCGACGACGGCCGGGGCCAGCCCGTCGGAGGGCTCGTCCATGAGCACCAGCCGGGGGTTGGTGAGCAGCGCGCGGGCGATCGCCAGCATCTGCTGCTCGCCGCCGGAGAGCTGGCCGGCCGCGTGCCGCCGGCGCTCGCCGAGGCGGGGGAGCAGCTCCAGCACCCGGGGGACGTCCCACGGCCCGCGCCCCCGGCCGCGCCGCGCGGCGAGGTCCAGGTGCTCGGTCACGGTGAGCGGCGCCCACACCCGCCGGCCCTGCGGCACGATCGCCACGCCGGCCCGGGCGACGACGTCCGGACGGCGGCCGGTCAGGTCTGCCCCGCCCAGGTGCACCGTCCCGCCCGACGGCGTCACCAGGCCCATGAGCGTGTGCACGAGGGTGGTCTTGCCGACGCCGTTGCGGCCGAGCAGCCCGAGCACCCGGCCGTCGGCGACGTCGAGGTCGACGCCCTGCAGGACGGTGCTGCGCTTGTAGCCGGACCGCAGCCCGCGCACCTCGAGCACTCAGCTCACCTCCAGCCGGGCCGGGCCCGTTCCGTCGAGGAACAGCGCCTCCCGGCCGGTGCCGAGGTAGGCCTCCTGCACCGCGGCGCTGCCGCGCACCTCGTCCGGGCTGCCGGTGAGCAGCACCCGGCCCAGGTGGAGCACCGTCACCGAGGTGGCCAGGGCGAAGACGACGTCCAGGTCGTGCTCGACGATCACCAGCGTCACCGACTCCGGCAGCTGCTTGAGCAGGCCGACCAGGCGCGCGCTCTCCGCCGGCGACATCCCGGCCGCCGGCTCGTCGAGCAGCAGCAGGGTCGGCTCGCAGGCGAGCGCCACCGCGACCTCCAGCTGCCGCCGCTCGCCGTGGGAGAGCGCGGCGACCGGGGTGGTGGCGCGCTCGGCGAGCCCGACGTCGGCGAGCAGCCCCCGGGCCCGCTCGCGGGCCGCGGCCTGCCGGCGGGGGACCAGCGAGTGCCGGCTGCGGTGCTGCCGCTGCGCGGCCAGCAGCACGTTCTGCTCCACGGTCTGGCTGAGGAACAGGCTGGAGTGCTGCAGGGTCTGGCTGATCCCGCGCCGGGCGCGCTGCGGCTCGGACAGCCGCGTGATGTCGTCCCCGGCCAGCGCGACCGTGCCGGCGGAGACCGGCATCGACCCGGTGACCAGCTTGAACAGCGTGCTCTTGCCGGCGCCGTTGGGGCCGATGAGGGCGTGCCGCGCGCCGGCCGGCACCTCGAGCGTGACGTCGTCCACCGCCTTGAGCGCGCCGAACGAGCGACTCACGCCGGACAGGGACAGCAGGGGTGCGCTCATGACGAACCCTCCCGGGGGCGCCGCCGGCCGGGTGCACCGCGGCGGAGGCCCGCCAGGCCGGCCACGCCCCGGGGCAGCAGGTAGACCGCGACGACGAAGACCAGGCCCAGCAGCAGCGGACCGTGCCCGTCGAGGGTCGGCCCGAAGGTGTCCCGGACGAGGACGACGACCGCCGCGCCGAGCGCCGGCCCCCAGAGCGAGCCCGCGCCGCCGAGGACGACGGCCAGCAGCAGGAGCGCGCTGGTCGTGAAGCCGGTGTCGCTGGGGTTGACGATCCGGACCAGCCCGGCGAACAGGCCCCCGGCCAGCCCGGCGAAACCGCCGGCGATGGCGAAGGCCAGGTACTTGTAGCGGAACGGCGAGTACCCCAGCGAGCGCATCCGCGCCTCGTTGTCCCGGATGCCCCGCAGCACGCTGCCGAACGGCGAGGCGGCCACCAGCCACAGGCACAGGGCGCCCAGGACGACGACCGCGAGGACGAACCAGTACACGTACCCGGCCAGCGTGAGCGGCGTGCCGGCGATCCGCACCGAGGGGATCCCGAACAGGCCGTTGGAGCCGCCGGTCACCGACGACAGCGACTGGGCCAGCTGGTGCACCAGCTCGCCGATCGCCAGGGTGAGCATGAGGAAGAAGACCCCGCCGCTGCGCACCGCCAGCCAGCCGGTCGCGGCGGCCGCCACCGCGCCGGCGACCGCGGCCGCCAGCACGGTGACCACGCCCTCGGCGGTCCAGTGGATCGCCACGAGGCCCGCGGTGTAGGCGCCGATGCCGAACCAGGCGGCGTGCCCGAGGGAGGGCAGCCCGGTGAGGCCGACCAGCAGGTCCAGGCTCATGGCGAACAGTGCGAAGACGAGCATCCGCGAGACGGTGTTCGTGCCGAAGGGGTCGACGAACAGCGGCACCGCGGCGAGCACCGCCACCAGGGCCAGGCCGAGGACGACGGCCAGTGGCCGGTTGCGGCGCCGCGGCGGGGCCTCCGCGGTCATGGCGCCGTCGGCGGTGCTGACGACGGGCGGGCTCTCCACGCTCATCAGTGGGCCACCTTCCCGGCGAAGAGTCCACGGGGCCGGACGATCAGCACCAGCGCGAGCGTGCCGAACAGGATGAACGAGGCGAGGTCGGGCAGCAGCGCGCGGCCCAGCGACTCGACCTGGCCGATGACCAGCGCGCCGATGAGCGCCCCGCGGATGGAGCCCAGGCCGCCGATCACGATGACCACCAGAGCCAGCAGGAGGATCGTCTCGTCCAGCCCGGGGCGGGCGCCGTAGACCGGGGCCGCCAGCACGCCGGCGACGGTGGCGAGCATCGAGCCGATGCCCAGGACTGCGACCTTCACCTTGCGGTTGTCGATGCCCATCGCCGAGACCATCTCCCGGTCGGCGACGCTGGCCCGCACCAGGGCGCCGACCGATGTCCGCTCCACGACCAGCCAGACGACCAGCGCCAGCAGCAGGCCGATCCCGATGAGGAGCAGCCGGTAGGTCGGGTAGGCGTCGCCGGCGACGTCCACGCTCCCGTCCAGGCCCGGGGGCGGCGAGACCGAGCGGACGTCGTTGCCGTACACGATCGAGAGCACCTCGGCGACGATCAGTGAGATGCCGAGGGTGAGCAGGGCCTGGTCGAGGATCGGCCGCCGGGCCAGCGGCTCGGTCATCCCCGACAGGACCCCGCCGGCGAGCAGCCCGACGAGCGCGGCGACGGCGAGGGCGGTGAGGAACCCGCCCCAGGACTCCCCGGCGACGAAGGTGACCGCCAGGTAGGAGCCGACGAGGAAGAACGCGCCGTGGGCGAGGTTCAGCACGTCCATCATCCCGAAGACGATGGACAGCCCGACGGCGAGGACGAACAGCAGCGCGCCGATGGCGAAGCCGTTGAGGATGCTGACGAGGTTCGCGTCGAACCAGCCGAGCATGGATCGGCTCCTCTCCTCCTGTTCCCGAGGGGTCAGGGCTGGGGGAAGACGCCGAGCTCCTCGACGACGGAGTTGACCAGCGTGCCGCCCTCGTCGACGACCTCGCGCAGGTAGACGGCCTGCTCCGGCGTCTGGTTCGTGAAGGTCCACGGGCCGCGCGGGCTGTCGTCGATCTCGCCGAGCCCGCCGAGCGCCTCGCTCAGCGGCTCGCCGCCGGTGTCGCCGGCCGCCTCCAGCGCCCGGGCCAGGACGTTGGCCGCGTCGTAGGCCTGCACCGCGTACGTCGTCGGCAGCTCGTCGTAGGCCGCCTGGTAGGCCTCCACGAACTCGGTGTTGGCCTCGTTGTCGATCTCGGTCGAGTAGTGCAGCGTCGTCCGGACGCCGACCGCCGCGGGGCCCTGCGCGTCGAGCACGCTGCCCTCGGTGAGGAAGCCGGAGCCGTACAGCGGGATGGTGTCCTTGAGGCCGAAGTCCGCGTACTGCTGGACGAAGCTGACCGCCTCGCCGCCGGCGTAGAACACGAACGTGGCCGCGGCGCCGGAGGACTGGATGCCGGACAGGAACGGCTGGAAGTCCTGCGTGGTGCCGAACGGCGTCAGCGCCTGGCCGGCGATCGTGCCGCCGCCGGCGGTGTAGGCGGCGGTGAAGCCCGCGACGACCTCCTGGCCGGCCGCGTAGTCCGGGGCCATCACGTAGACCGGGCCGATGCCCTCCGCGGCCAGGTGCTCGCCCATGGCGGCGGCGATCTGGGCGTTGGTGAACGACGAGCGCCAGACGTAGGGGCTGGCGGCGTCCTTGGTGATCGCCTCCGCGCCGGCGTTGGCGACGATGAGCGGGATCTGCGCCTCGGTCACCTGCTCGGCGACGCCGAGCGCGGTGGCGGAGTTGACGATGCCGACCAGCGCGTCGACGTCGCCCTCGGTGAGCAGCCGCTGCACGGCGGGGACGCCGGTGTCGGGGCCCTCGCCCTCGTCGGCGGTCACCGTCTCGACGGTGAAGCCGCCCATCTCGCCGCCGTTCTGCTCCAGCCACAGGTCCCAGCCCTGCTGCATGTCCTCGCCCAGCGGGGTGTAGACGCCGGCCTGCGGGATGACCAGCCCGACGCGGACCGGGCCGCCCCCCTCCCCGCCGCCTCCGCCGTCCCCGCCCTCGTCCCCGCCGAGGCTGCCGCCGCCGCACGCGGTCATGGCCAGGGTGAGGACGCCGGCGCCGAGGCCGCCGAGCAGTCGCCGTCCGGTCAGGTGATGCAGCACGGGCACACTCCGGGGGTCGCGACGTGCTACACCCGCACGCCTGATGACACGGAACCTTGTAGTGTCCGGTCTGACTGTGTCAAGGGTCACAGTCCGGTTCCGGCCGAGATGGTGTCGTTCCGTGACCTGGGCGTCGTCCCGGGCGTGGAGCGTGGACCGGTCGACACGGGGTGTCACGATGAGGAGCGTGGAGGTCGTCGAGGGACCGTTCGTCACCCGCCGGCAGGAGCTGGGGGCCGCCAGCGCGCGCAGCCTGCTGCTCACCGTGCTCGGCGAGTTCGTGCTGCCCAGCGCCCGCCCGGTCTGGACGGCGAGCCTCATCGACCTGCTCGCCGACCTCGACGTCGCCGAGAAGGCCGCGCGGCAGGCGATCATGCGCACCGCCGACAGCGGGTGGATCGAGGCCAGCCGGATCGGCCGGGAGACCCGCTGGTCGCTGACCGCGGCGGGCACCCGGCTGCTGCGGGAGGGCACCGACCGCATCTACGGCTTCGCCGCCGACGACCGCCGGTGGGACGGCCGCTGGCTGGTGTTGTCGGTCGGCGTCCCGGAGAACAACCGTGCCCTGCGGCAGCGGCTGCGCACCCAGCTGGGCTGGGCCGGCCTCGGGTCGCTGGACGCCGGGACGTGGGTCACCCCGCGCGTCGACCGCGAGCAGGAGGCCCGTCGGGTGCTCGACGAGCTGGGCCTGGCGGCCGGCAGCTGGTCGTTCGTCGCGACCTCCGGGGTGATCGGGGACGAGCGTTCCCTGGCCCGCACCGCCTGGGACCTCGACGCCATCGAGCGCGGCTACGAGGACTTCCTCGAGCTGGTCAGCCGGCGCCGCCCCCGCACCGACCGCCAGGCGCTGGTCGCGCAGGTCCGGCTCGTGCAGGAGTGGCGGCGCTTCCCGCTGCTCGACCCCGGGCTTCCCCGCGAGCTGCTCCCGCCGCGCTGGAGCGGCGCGCGGGCGGCGGAGGTCTTCCGCGAGCGGCACGCCTCGTGGGCGCCGCGGGCGCAGCAGGCCTGGGCCGAGCTCAGCCGCGACCGCTGACCCGTCTCAGGCCGGCACCGGGTGCCGCTCGAGCCAGGCCCGCCCGGCGTCGGTGAGCACCCGCATGTCCCGCTCGGCCAGCAGCAGCGGGGGGTCCTGGCGGTACAGCCCGGCCACCAGGTGGCTGTCGGGCGCCAGCTGGCGGGCGATCTGGTGCGCCTCCAGCTTGTGCATCCGGCCGCCGGGCGCGTCGGCGAACCGGCGCAGCAGCGCTGCCTGGGCCTGCTCCGGGTCGGTGCGCTCCCGTGGAGGCGCGGCGGCGGCCGGCTCCTCGTCCAGCAGGGCGGTGATCGCCCGGGAGAAGGTCTGCACGAGGTCGCGGATGCGGTCGTCGCGGGAGGGCGCCACCGCCTCGCCGCCGGAGCCCTGCCACGTGCGCTGCGGGTGCCGGCGCAGGTACTCCTGCTCCAGTTCGAGCATGCGCTCGGTGTGCGTACGGAACTGCTCGGCGGTGCCGTGCAGGAAGACCCAGTGCCGCATCGCATGGGCGTGCACGCCCTGGCGCTCCAGCTCCTCGTCGGACAGCTCGCGCGCCGGGATGCCCTGTCGGTCGGTCATCGCCGCTCCCCTCGGTCGGTCGCTCGGTCATTGTGACTGGCCGTGGCCAGCCGCAGGATGCCGCCGGCCAGCTCGGCCGGGCGGGTGAACATCGACTCGTGGCTGCCGGGCACCTCGGTGACCGCCGCGCCGCAGCGCTCGGGGAAGCGCGGCGTCCACGCGTGCTCGCCGGGCGGCAGGGCGATGTCGTCGACGGACAGCAGGTAGTCGATCGGGACGCCGAGGTCCCGGTACGCGTTGCCGCCGACCGCCGGGTCGGTGAACGTCAGGAAGGGCTGCGGGCGCAGCACCGCGTGCACCACTGCTGCGGTCTCCGGGTCGGCGTCCTGCATGAAGCCAGCCTGGAAGACATCGAGGGGGAGGGTGAGCGTGTTGTCGCCCGACGCCGCGGCCAGCTGCCGGAACAGCTCCGCGAACTGGGGCGGCAGCTCGTCGATCAGACCCCGCCCCTCCTCGGGGACGAAGGCGCTCCAGAACACGATCCGCTTGAGCCGGCCGGCCAGCCGCGGGGCGGCGCCGGCGACGACGTAGCCGCCCCAGCTGTGGCCGACCAGGGTCACCTCGTCCAGCCCCGACCGCTCGACCGCCGCCACGAGGGCGTCGACGCAGTCGGTGAGCGTGACGCCGCCGGGGTCGTCGTCGATGCCCAGGCCGGGGCTGGTGGGCGCGGTGACCCGGTGTCCCTCGGCGCGCAGCCGGGCGGCGACCGGCTGCCACGACCATCCGCCGTGCCACGCGCCGTGCTGGAGCACGAAGTTCTCCGCCATGGGCCCGTTCCTCCTCGTCGAGGCGGGGTGCGGGCTTCCGGGGATCCGGGCCCGGGCCAATCTGTGCCACCCTGGCCGCGCCCGTCAAGGACGTGGCCACCGGTGCGGTGGCCGGGGAGGGTGCAGATGCGCATCGCGGTGGTGGGCGGCGGTCCGGGCGGCCTGTTCCTCGCCGCCCTGCTGCGCGGCGCCGACCCCTCCCGGGAGGTCACCGTCCTCGAGCGCAACCGCGCCGAGGACACCTTCGGCTTCGGGGTGGTCTTCTCCGACGCCACCCTGGCCGGCATCCACGAGGCCGACCCCGTGCTGCGGACCGCGCTGACCGAGCACGGCGTGCACTGGGACCCGATCGAGGTCCGCGTGCACGGCGAGCGGCTGCGCTGCGGCGGCAACGGCATGGCCGCGGTGGAGCGGCGCACGCTGCTGCGGCTGCTCCAGCAGGGGGCGGTCCGGGCCGGCGTCGACGTCCGGTTCTCCACCGAGGCGGACCCCGCCGAGGTGCTGGCCGCCGGCTACGACCTCGTGGTCGCCGCGGACGGCGCCAACTCGCGGGTGCGCGCCCGGTTCGCCGACCTGGTGGGCGCCTCGGTGGAGACGGCGACGGCGAAGTTCGTCTGGCTGGGGACGACGTACCCCTTCGAGGGGCTCACCTTCGTGCACGAGCGCGGCCCGCACGGGGTGTTCGCCGTCCACGGGTACCCGATCGGCACCGGGGTCTCCACGTTCATCGTGGAGACCGACGAGGCGTCGTGGCGGGCCGCGGGCCTGGACGCGTTCGACGTCACCCAGCCGCCCGGGCCCAGCGACGAGCGCACCCGCGCCTACCTGGAGGAGCTCTTCGCCGGGCAGCTGGACGGGGCGCAGCTGCTGGTCAACAACTCGCGGTGGGCCAACTTCCGCACGCTGCGCACCCGCCGGTGGACCGCCCGGGCCGGCCACACGGCCGTCGCCCTGCTCGGCGACGCCGCGCACACCGCGCACTTCTCGGTCGGGTCCGGCACGAAGATGGCCATGGAGGACGCCGTGGCGCTGGCCGCCGCGCTCGACGAGCACGGGGACGACGTCGACGCGGCGCTGGCGGCCTACGAGGCGGCCCGCCAGCCGCAGGTGGCCAGGATCCAGGACGCCGCCCGGCCCAGCCTCTCCTGGTGGGAGCACTTCGGCCGCTCCCACGACGCCCTGCCGGCGTGGCAGTTCGCCTACCACTTCTTCACCCGCAGCCTGACCGACGCCCGGCTGCGCCGCCGCGACGACGCCTTCGTGGCGCAGGTGCACGAGCGGTGGCGGGCCGAGCACGGTGCCGAGCCCCTGGCCAGCCCGCTCGACGTGGCCGGCCGGCGGCTGCCCGGGCGGGTGGTCGCGGTGGCCGACGGCGCGGTGCGGCTCCCCGGCGCGGCCCTCCCGCTGGCGCCCGGGCCGGCC
>NZ_JALPKQ010000077.1:0-14658 GCF_051383655.1 Geodermatophilus sp. CPCC 205761 | reverse complement strand
CTCTGCCGCCGCGGCCAGGCCCAGCCGTGCCGCGGCCGCGCCGCCGAGCGCCAGCAGCGCCCGGCGTCGGGCGCCGGCGTCCGCCGGCCGGGTCACGGGGTGGCGGCCGGCACCGGCGGCACCGGCTGGGTGTCCTCGCCGGTGCCGTACTTGCCCGACGTGCCCTCGCTCTCCCGGCCGAGGGCCAGGACGGTGCTGATCCGGCCGGACGACGAGCCGACGTTGTCGACGGTCGAGACCGCGGCGGAGGTCTCGGGGTCGGCGCGGATGACGCCGATGAGACCGGCCTCGGCGGCCGCGGCGTCGTCGCCGGCGACCACGGCACCGGAGCCGGCGGCGTCCAGCGCCACGGTCAGGTCGACCAGGGTGTCGGTGCGCTCCTCGGCCTCGTCGGTGAACGCGCCCGCGGTCAGCAGCACCGCGTAGTCGGCCGGGGTGACCGACGCCGACTCGACGGTGAGCACCTCGAGCGCGGACAGACCGGCCAGCACCGAGGACAGCCCGGCGGTGTCCGGGGCGGGGACGCTGATGCCGGTCGGGCGCATGAGCACCTGGGCCAGCAGGGCGCCGACCAGCTGCCCCGTGTCGTCGGTCTCCGGCAGGGCGAGCCCCGGCGGCAGGCCCGACCCGGTGACGTAGCTCTGCAGGCTGGCGGCGGTGGCCGGGTCGCTGTACTCCGGCTGCAACGCGACCGTGCCGGTCACGGTGCCGCCGGCCGCGCCGACGAGCGTGCTGATCTCCTCGACGGTATCGGTCGCCACGTCGTCGCCCGCGACGATGATGACGACGCTGCGCTGGGTCAGGCTGCCGGCGACGAGGGTGGGCGCGACGGCCTCCTCGAAGGCGTCGCTCGTGTTCAGCCGGGCCTGCAGGGTCTGGGTCTGGTCCTCCAGCGACCGCTTGTCCTGCTCCAGGTCGGTGACCTGGTTCTCCAGGTCGGCCAGGATCGGCCCGTTGAGCTGGGTGGTGCCGATGACGATGCCGAGCGCCACGGCCAGGAACACCGCGATCAGCGAGACCAGGTGGTAGCGGAAGTCGATCACGTGAAGAGGTTCTCCAGCCAGAACACGAAGCTGTTCCATTGGTCGAGCAGCAGGTCGAGGTAGACCCGGCCGGCCGTCGACACCGCGAGGGTCGAGCCGATGGCGATGAAGGCGGCGAGGACGAGGACGACGAGGGTCGTGGTCGAGATGCGGCTGCGGTAGAGCCGGCTGACGCCCTTGGCGTCGACGAGCTTGCCGCCCAGGCGCAGCCGGGTGAGGAAGGTCGAGGCCATCCCGCCGCGTCCCTTGTCGAGGAACTCGACGAGCGTGGCGTGGGTGCCGACGGCGACGATGAGCGTGGCGCCCTTCTCGTCGGCCAGCAGCATCGCGATGTCCTCGCTGGTGGCCGCGGCCGGGAAGGTGATGGCGTCGACGCCGAGGTCCTGGACGCGGGCCAGGCCGGGCGCGCGACCGTCGGCGTAGGCGTGCACGACGACCTCGGCGCCACAGCGCAGGACGTCGTCGCTCACCGAGTCCATGTCGCCGATGATCATGTCGGGCTGGTAGCCGGCCTCCTTGAGCGCGTCGGCGCCGCCGTCGACACCGATGAGCACCGGCCGGTAGTCCCGGATGTAGGACCGCAGCGCCTGCAGGTCCTCCTTGTAGTCGTAGCCGCGGACGACGACCAGCACGTGCCGGCCCTCGATCGCGGTGGCGACGTCCGGCACGCCCACGCCGTCGAGCAGCAGCGCGCGCTCGCGCTTCATGTACTCCATGGTGTTGGTGGCGAACGCCTCCAACTGGACCGAGAGCCCGGCCTTGGCCTCGGCCATCGCCTCGGCGATCACCTCCGGCGTCTGCTCGGTGCCCTTGGCGAGGACGGTGCCGTCCTCCAGGTACAACGTGTCGCCGTCGAGGCGCACCCGGGCCCCCTCCTTGACCGCGGAGAGCACCTCCTTGCCGACGTTGTCGACGAGCGGGATGCCGGCGTTGGTGAGGATCTCGGGGCCGAGGTTGGGATAGCGGCCGGAGATGCTGGCGGAGGCGTTCACCACGCCGGCGACCCGGCAGGCCACCAGCGAGTCGGCGCTGACCCGGTCGATGTCGACGTGGTCGATGACGGCGATGTCGCCGGGGCGCAGGCGCTTGGTGAGGTTCTTCGTGCGGCGGTCGAGGCGCACGGTGCCGGTCACGCCGGGTGCCGTCTCCGGGGCCCGGCCGCGGCGGAGGGAGCCGATGCGCATGGCCTACACCCTCCCACGACCGCTCCGACGCGCCGCCGTCCGACGCGCACGCGCGACGCCCCGCTCACGGACCGTGTTCGACACGACGGGCAAGCCGACACGCCGGGCGTGACGTGCACCAGGACCCCGCCAGGTGCCGCCGACGTGCTGTCTAGCGTTGCGCGGGTGACACGAGGGGCGCATGTGGTCGGTGGTACGGACCGAGACGAGATCCTCCAGGTGGGCGCGCCCGATGTGCCGCACCCGGCGGAGGCTCCGGACGACGAGGTGGTTTCCGTCACTGATGAGGACGTCGTGCCCCTCGAGACACCTCCGCCACCTCCGCTGCCGGGCGCCGCACCCGCCGCCGGCACCCCAGCGGCGGCGGCCGCACCCGACGGATCGGCCGAGGCCGCCGGCCGGGGGCGCAGGAGCCGGCGGGGGCTGCGCGGTCCGGGTCTGCGGGAACGCCGCCGGCAGCAGACCCGCGCGACCATCGTCGACGCCGCCGCCGAGCTGTTCGCCGAGCGCGGGTTCGACGCGGTGAGCGTGGTGGAGATCGCCCAGCGCGCGGGCGTCGTCGAGAAGACGGTGTTCAACCACTTCCCGGTCAAGGAGGGGCTGGTCTTCGAGGCCGATCCGCCGATGCGGGCGGCGCTGCTGGGCGCGGTCCGCTCGCGGCCGGCCGGGGAGTCGGTGACCGCGGCGGCCGGCACCTTCGTCGTCCGGGCCATGAGCGGGCTGGGCGCCCCCGAGGCGGCCGCCGGTGTGGCCGAGATGGCCCAGGTGATCCGCGGCAGCCGCACGCTGCAGGTCCGCGAGCGGGAGATCATCGGCGAACTGACCGTGGCTCTCGCCGAGCTGATCGCGGAGGAGACCCGGCCGCAGCCCGGTGAGCTGGCGCCGTGGCTGGCCGCCCACTCGGTGCTCGGGCTCTACGCGGCGCTGCTCGAGCTGGCCCGCGACCGGGTGCTGGCCGGGGTCACCGGTCCGGAGCTGTCGGCCGAGCTCCGGGCCCAGGGCGAGCGCGGCCTGGCTCTGCTGCAGTTCGGGCTGGCCGGGTACGCCAAGCGGCGGTGACGGCGCGTCAGCACTCCAGCTGCAGCGCGCGGAGCAGCTGGCCGGAGCGGTCGCCGGGGATGTCCGGGTCCTGTGTGAACAGGGCGACGGCGACCATGTACTCGGCGTCGCCGGACCAGCCGCGGCCCTCGGCGCACATCCGCCGGATGTGCTCGCGCACCTTGGGTTCGGAGCTGTACGGGCCGTAGTCCAGGCCCATGGCGAGGAAGTTGGCGACCCGGTAGCCCAGGTCGGTGGCCACCCGGACGGTGCTGACCGGGTCGGAGTAGCTGGGCACCGCGCAGACGACGTTGCCGTACCCGGCCTTGAGCAGCTGCAGGACCAGGTCGTTGCCGTGGACGCCGCCCCACAGCTCGGGCATGAGGATGTCGCGGTCCGGCGCCGGGATGTAGGGCGGGTTGGCGATCACCGTCGACACCGGCGGCCCGCCGGCGGAGTCCGCGCTGTCGAAGAAGTCGCCGAGCTCCACGGTGTAGCGGTCGGCGACGCCGCGGGCGGCGATGTTGCGGCGGGCCTGCGCGACCGACGAGGCACTGATGTCGAAGCTGCGCACCCGCAGCTCCGGCAGGCCGGCGACGACGTCGGCGATCGCCGTGGCGTCACCGGTGCCCAGCTCGACGACCCCCTCCTCGGCCCAGCGCAGCTGGTCGCGGTACTGCTGCAGCAGCATGCAGACGGAGAACCCGTAGTGCGCCGACTCGTCGGCGGAGGAGAAGCAGCTCACCGGGCAGAGCCGGGGGCCGGGACAGCGGTGGGCAGGCGGTCGACGGTGACCGGATTTGGATTGCGCACGACCGATACCTACCCCCGTCCTCGCGCCGTCACTCCTGGGGTCACCCGGTCGGGCGTCCTCGCGTGCCCCGCACGGGCCGGGCGGCGTGCTCAGGCGGCCGCACGGGCGGTGGCCGCCACGGCCAACAGCTCGCGGGCGTGTGCCTGGCCGGTGTCGCTGTCGGCCAGCCCGGAGAGCATCCGCGCCAGCTCGCGCACCCGGTCCTCACCGTCGACGGCGCGGATGTCGGTGGCGGTGACGCCGGCGCCGGTGTCCGGCGACTTGTCGACGACCAGGTGGGTGTCGGCGAACGCCGCGACCTGCGCCAGGTGGGTGACCACGACGACCTGGTGGTCGCGGGCCAGGCGGGCGAGCCGGCGGCCGATCTCGCCGGCGGCCTGGCCGCCCACGCCGGCGTCCACCTCGTCGAACACCATGACCGGCACCGGGTCGGCGCCGGCGAAGACGACCTCGATGGCCAGCATCACGCGGGAGAGCTCACCGCCGGAGGCGCCCTTGTGCACCGGCCGGGTCGGGGCGCCGGGATGTGCGGCCAGGAGCAGCGCCACCTCGTCGACGCCCTCGGGCCCCGGGGAGCCGGGATCGCTGTCGACCGCGAAGGAGACGCGGGCGCTCTTCATCGCCAGTCCGGCCAGTTCGCGGCCGACCTCGGCGGCGAAGCCGTCGGCGGCCGCCCGCCGCCCGGCCGAGACCTGGGCGCCGAGGTCGTCGACCTCGGCACGGGCGGTGTCCCGGGCGGCCTCGAGCTCCGCCAGCGCCTCGTCGGAGACGTCGAGCTCCGCCAGCCGGCTGCCGGCGTCCTCCGCCCACGCCAGCACCCCGTTCGCCCCCTCCCCCGGGTCGGCGTACTTGCGGACCAGTGCCGTGATCGCCGCCCGCCGGTCCAACACCTCGGCGAGGCGGGCCGGGTCGGCGTCCAGGTCGGCCACGTAGCCGGCGAGTTGGCCGGCGACGTCGGACACCACGGCCACGGCGTCGGCGAGGTCCTGGGCCAGAAGGACCAGCGTCGGGTCGTCGGAGGCCGCCAGCGCGCGCTCGGCGATGGCCAGGGCCGCGCCGGCGTCCTGCGGGAGGTCGTCGCCGCCGAGGTCGCCGGTGACGTCGCCGACGAGCGCCACGCGCGCCTCGTCGGCGGCCGCCCGGAGCGCGTCGGCGTCGCTGAGCCGCCTGGCCTGCGCGTCGAGCTCGGCGTCCTCCCCCGGCTGCGGGGCCACGGCCTCGATCTCCTCCAGCCCGTGGCGCAGCACGTCGGCGGCCTGGGCCAGCTCGCGGGCCTGCCCGCGGCGCCGCTCGAGGTCGGCGGCGAGCTCGCGCCAGCGTGCGTACGCCTCGCGGTACCGGTCGAGCAGCTCCAGGTGGGCCGGGCCCGCGTAGCGGTCCAGCGCACGGCGCTGCTCGGCCGGGCGGGACAGCCGCAGCTGGTCGCTCTGACCGTGCACCGCCAGCAGCCCCTCGGCGAGCTCGGCCACCACGCCGACGGGCACGCTGCGCCCACCGAGGTGCGCCCGCGACCGCCCCTCGGCACTCACCGTGCGGGCCAGGATCAGCGACCCGTCGTCGTCCGGGTCGGCGCCGGCATCGGCGGCCCGCTCCCACACCGGGGAGTCCGCCGGGAGGGCCAGCCGCCCCTCGACGCCGGCCCGGCCGCCGGCCCGCACCCGGCCGGGGTCGGCGCGGCCACCGAAGAGCAGCGTCAGGCCGGTGACGACCATCGTCTTGCCGGCGCCGGTCTCGCCGGTGACCACGGTGAGGCCGTTGCCGAGCTCCAGGGTGACGTCGTCGATCGCTCCGAGCCCGCGGATGCGCAGCTCGGTCAGCCGGCCCAGCCGGCCGGCCTCCGGCGGGCGGGCGGCCGCGGCCGGCTCGACCGGAGGCGCGGGCGGCGCGGGCCGCCGCGGCTCACGCGTCGTCGTCCGTGCCGCCACCGCGGCTCTCCTTCCCGATGTCGCCCACGACGATGCCGCGGGTCAGCACGTTGCGCGTGGGGATCAGCTCGTGGCCGGGGTCGTGCGTGCGGGCGTCCCGGAAGCCGCGCACGGGCAGCCCGAACTTGGCCACCAGCCGGTCGCCGAACGTGGCCTTGTGCACCCGCGCGATGCGCACCGGCCGGGCGGCCCGGCGCACGTCGACGCGGCCGCCGGCGGGGACCTCCAGCGCGCGCCGCCCGTCGGCGGAGACCCGCGCCTGGTTGCCGTCGGCCGGGATGGCCACGGTGAGCACCGAGTCGGGCGAGGTCACCAGCGGCCGGGAGAACAGGGCGTGCGCGTTCGACGGGACGACGAGCATCGCCTCGACGTCGGGCCAGACGACCGGACCGCCGGCGGAGAACGCGTAGGCAGTGGACCCGGTCGGCGTGGAGAACAGGATGCCGTCACAGCCGAAGCTGGTCAGCGGGCGCCCGTCGATGGCGAGGACGACGTCGAGCACCCGCGAGCGCTCCATCTTCTCCACCGAGGCCTCGTTCAGGGCCCACGTGCCCCCGACGACCGCACCGGTGGCGTCGAGGACGTCGACCTCGATCGCCAGCCGCTTCTCCACCGAGTACTCGCACTGCTCGATCGCGGTGAGCGTCTCCTCGACCGCCTCCGGCTCGGTCTCGGCGAGGAACCCGACCCGGCCGAGGTTGACCCCCATGAGCGCGGCGTTGCTGTACCGGGCCAGCTCCGCGGCCCGCAGGAACGTCCCGTCGCCGCCGAACACCATGACGATCTCGGCTCCGCGGGCGGCCTCGGCGTCGGCGGGGACGACCTGCGCGCCTTCGATGCCGAGGTCGGGTGCCTCCTCCTCGAGCAGCCGGACGGTGATGCCGGCCTTCGCCAGCCGCGCGGCGGAGCTGCGGGCCAGCTCGACGACGTCCTCCCGGCCGGTGTGCACGGTGAGAAGCACGTGCCGGCTGCCGCTCGGTGCCCACAGCGCGGGGCTGACCTCTGTCACGCTTCCTCCTCGCCGGCACCGGTCGGCCGCCGGCCGGGCAGTGACGTGTCCCTGCACGACCTCGCGAGCTCGGTCACTGCTCCTCCTCGGTCCCGGTCTGGTTCACGATGGTCCTTCCTCGACGGCGCGGCGCACGTCCTCCTCGCTCGGCGGTCCGGCGTCCCGGCGCAACCACAGGAAGAACTCCACGTTGCCCGCCGGGCCGGGCAGCGGGCTGGCGACCACGCCGGCGGTCCCCCAGCCGAGGTCGGCGGCCGCGCGGGCGACGTCGAGGACCGCGTCCTGCCGGTGCGCGGGGTCGCGCACCACTCCCCCGGCCCCCAGGCGGTCGCGGCCGACCTCGAACTGCGGCTTGACCATGGGCAGCAGGTCGGCGGAGTCGGTCGCGCACCCGGTGAGCGCCGGGAGCACCAGCCGCAGCGAGATGAAGGACAGGTCGGCCACGACCAGGTCGACCGGGCCGCCGATCTGCTCCGGCGTGAGAGTCCGCACGTTGGTGCGCTCCCACACGGTCACCCGCTCGTCGGTCCGCAGCGACCAGGCCAGCTCGCCGTACCCCACGTCGACGGCGACGACCTCCCGGGCCCCGCGCGACAGCAGCACCTCGGTGAACCCCCCGGTGGAGGCCCCGGCGTCCAGCGCGCGCCGGCCGTCCACCGGCACCGGGAAGGCATCGAGCGCGCCGATCAGCTTGTGCGCACCACGGGAGACCCAGCTGGGCTCGTCGGGGTCGGTGCGGACGACGACCGGGGTGTTGGGGTCGACACCGGTCGCGGGCTTGGTCGCGGCCCGGCCGGACACCGCGACCCGCCCCTCGTTGATCAGGGCGACGGCGTGCTCGCGGGAGCGGGCCAGTCCCCGCCGCACGAGCTCAGCGTCGAGCCGACTGCGGCGGACCATCAGAGCCGGTCGATCGTGCCGAGCTCGCGCTGCAGCCGGGCGTACTCGTCCTCGTAGACGGCGACGTGCTCGGACACGGGTCGGTGCGCCAGGTCCGCCAACAAGGCCGGGGCGTCCGTCCCGTCGTCCGCCGCCGACACCGCGGGCTCGCCCGCCGGCAGCGGAGCAGGGCCGTGGGCCGCAGCCGGGCCGGGAACCGGAGCCGGAGCCGGTGCCGAACCCGGAAGCGGACCGGGAACCGGAGCCGGATCGCCGGTCGGACGCGGGCCGGGGCGGGGTGGGCCCGGGACCGGTCGCGGTCGGCTCGGCTCGGTCATGGCGCGCCTCTCGGGAGTCGTGGCCGCGGCGTGCTGCCGCGCCGGCGGGGTGGCCGGCGTCGCGGGACGGCGCGCCGGCCGGGGAGGGGTCCCGGCTGGCGAGGCTACCGGCCGGGGACGACGAGCACGGGTCCCCGACCGGGGATAGCGTTCGCCCGCCAGATCCCAACTCTCCGTGGAGGCGTGCTCGCGTGGCGACGATGGAGCAGTGCATGACCGCCCTCAAGGGCATCCTCGGCGACCTCGCGGCCAACCCGGCGGCGCAGGGGCTGGACCGGAGCCTCTCGTGCCACATCCCCGACCAGAAGCAGACCGTCCGGGGACGGCTGGCCCGCGGGTCGGTGCACGAGCTCCGGGCCGAGCCCGCGGACCAGTCGCTGGAGAAGGCCGACATCCGGCTGACGATGAACAGCGACGACCTCGTCGCGCTGACCGAGGGACGGCTGTCGTTCGGCCCGGCGTGGGCGTCGGGGCGGGTGAAGCTCGAGGCCGGCCTGCGCGACCTCCTGCGGCTGCGCAAGATGCTCTGACCGCCCGGACCGCCGCTCATCCGGTCAGCCGCCCGCCGGGACCGGCGCCCGCCAGGACCGACGCCGGGGGCCACGGTCACCCCGTGGTCCCCAGGGACCAGCGCTCCAGCGCGGCCGCGGAGGCGTCGTCAGCAGCCTGGACGCGGGCCGGCACCGCGGCGTCCGGGTGGGCGCTCCAGTGGGCGACGCAGAGGGCACGGAGACCGTCGAGTCCGTCGCCGCCGTCCCCCCGCTCGCCCGGGACGCAGGACAGCCGCAGGTGCCCGTCCTCGCCGAGCGGGCGGGCGTCCCAGACGCCGCAGTGCCAGCCGCCGTCGACGGCGACGACCTCGGGGTGGACGTCCAGCAGGCCGGAGGCGTCGGGTGAGAGCAGGTCGGGGCGCTGGTGCGGGCCGGCGGCCAGGAGGGCGCCGGGGTCGGTGACGCCGGTGAACACGAGCAGGCTGTCGGCCCCGGCCCGCCGGCCGCCCTCGATGTCGGTGTCGAGCCGGTCGCCCACCACCAGCGGACGCCGGGCACCGGTCCGGCGGACGCACTCGGCGTGCATCGCGGGATCGGGCTTCCCGGTCACCAGCGGCCGGACGCCCGTCACCGTGCTGACCACGCCCACCATCGCGCCGTTGCCCGGCAGCGGGCCGCGCGGCGAGGGGATCGTGGCATCGGTGTTCGTGGCGACGTGCTCGGCGCCGTTGCGCACGGCCACCACGGCCTCGGCCAGCTGGGCCCAGCCCACGTCCCGGCCGTAGCCCTGCACCACGGCCGCCGGGTCGTCCTCGGCCCGCCGCACCACGGTGAGCCCGGCGGCCTCGAGTGCCGCGGCGACGCCGGGCCCACCGACCGGCAGCACGCGCGCGCCAGGACCGACCCGCTCGGCGACGACCGTGGCGGCCGCCTGCGAGCTGGTGATCACGTCGTCCGCGGCGGCCGCGATCCTGAGGGCGACGAGGTGCTGCGCGACGTCCTCGGGCGTCCGGGCGGCGTTGTTCGTGACGAAGCCCAGCCGCATCCCGGCCGCGCGCGCCGCGGCCAGGGCGTCCGGCACGCCGGGCACCGCGTCAGGGCCGACGTAGACGACGCCGTCGAGGTCGAGCAGGGCGACGTCGTAGATCCCGGTCGGTGGCTGCGCGCAGCCGGAGGCGAGGGTGGGCACCGGTGCGGTCACGCGGTCTCTCCTGTCCGGCGGGCCCGCACGCCGCGCAGCGCCCGCGAGTAGTGACCCAAGTCGGGGCGCATCGCCACCGCGAGGGCGAGGTGCTCGGCGGCGAGCTCCAGCTCACCGGCCCGGCTGGCGGCCAGCCCGAGACCGAACTGGGCGTAGTCGTCGGTGGGGTTGCGGCTGGCCAGCTCGCCGAAGGTGCCGATGGCCTCGCGGTAGCGGCCGGCGTCGTACTGGGCGCGCGCCAGTGCCTCGAGCAGGCTGCGCGAGCCTGGTTCGGCCTCCGCCGCCCGGGCCAGGAGGGTGGCTGCCGCCGCGGGATCACGATTGGCCAGCAACTGCAGCCCGCGCTGGTACCACTCGTAGACGTCCCCTTCGGGAGCCCCCGTGTCCGACACCGCCGCCCCCTCCGTCCGCCGCCCGCCGGTCCGTGGACACGTCACCGGCTGCGCGCCCGGACCGGCCGCGAAGGCGGACCGGAGCGGGACGCTCCTACGATTCCCGTCGTGCCCTCGTCGTCGGACTCCCCGGACCCTGCAGCGACCGGGCTCGAGGTCCGGCCCTTCCGCGCCCTGACCTACCGGCAACGAGATCCCGAGCACCTGGCCCGGGTCAGCTCGCCAGCCTACGACCTGGTGACCCCGGAGGGCCGGGACCGCTTGGCCGCAGCCGACCCGTACAACATCGTCCGCCTCATCCTGCCCCGCGTCGTGCTGCCGCCTGGCGCCCCCGGGGACGAGACGCTGCAGTACTCCGTCGAACAGGCCGCCCGGACCCTCCGCGAGTGGGAGGTCGCCGGCGTGCTGGAGCGGGATCCCGAGCCGGCCCTGTGGGTCTACGAGATGGCCCCGCCCGACGGGGACCCGGCCACGGTGGGCTGGCTGGCCGCCGTCTCCCTGCCGGCGGCGGGCTCCCGCGCCGTGCTGCCCCACGAGGACACCTATCCGGTCGCCGTGGAGGGCCGGCGTGCCCTGCTCGCCGCGACCGACACCGACCTCGAACCCATCCTGCTCGCCCACGACCCCGACACCGAGGTGCCGGAACTCACGGCCGCCGGCCGAGAGGGCGAGCCGACCCTGGTGGTCAGCGATGCCGACGGCGTGCGGCACAGCCTGTGGCGGGTGACCGAGCCGGGGCTGGTCGGCCGGGTCACTGCCGCGCTGGCACGCACCGGCTCGGTCATCGCCGACGGCCACCACCGCTTCGCCGCGGCGCGCGCTCACGCCGCCGCCCGTCCCGGCGAGCACGCGATCCTGGCCCTGGTCACCCCGATGGGCCTGGGCGGGCTGCACGTCCAGCCGATCCACCGGGTGGTCCCCGACCTGCTCTTCGACGAGGCCCTGGCGGCGGCCGCCCCAGGCTTCGCGGTCACCGAGCTGGGCGGCCTCGGCAGCGGCGAGGCGGGGCTGACGGCGGCGGCGCACCGCTGGCTCACCGATCCCGAGGAGTCCGGCTTCCTCGTCAGCGACGGACGGCGGCTGGCCGTGCTCCGGCACCCCTCGGCGGACGTGGTCGCGGCCGTGCCGGCGGAGGCGCCCGCGGCGTGGCGCCGGCTCGACGTGGTGCTCGCCCACCACGGCCTGTTCCAGCGGCTGTGGGGCCGCAGCGACGACCCGGAGTCGGTCGTCGTCGCGCACTCCGTCGAGCAGGCTCTCGCGGGCGCCACCGCTCGGCGCGGTGTCGCCGTCCTGCTGCGCGCTCCGTCCCCGGTGGACGTCGCAGCCGTCGCCCGGGACGGGGCCCGGATGCCCCGCAAGTCGACGCTGTTCGTCCCGAAGCCCCGCACCGGCCTGGTGCTGCGGCCCCACGCGAACTGACCGGCCGGTCACGCCGACGCGACCGCCGTCCCGCCCGACGAGCGGGGCACCTTGCGGCCGCGGCGGCAGTTCACCTCGCACACCGAGGCCGTGCCGGTCGGCGTCCGCCAGAACCTGCGCTGCAGGGCGCCCTCCACCTCCACGACGTCGCCGGCCTCCCAGGCAGCGATCCGCCGCTGCAGTGCGCGGTCGTAGCTGATGCACGTGAGCACGTCGACCGACTGTCCCCGCACCCGTGGTTCGGGCCGGCGCACCACCAGACGGAAGGTGACGAGGGTGTCGCCACTCGGGAGGGTGCGCAGCTCCGCGGGAGCGGACATCCGCCCGCGGAGCACCACGTCGTTCCGGTCGATGACTGCCACGCTCATGACGGCAGCCTCGCCGCCGGTCCGGGGCACAACCAGGCCCGGCCGCGGTCTGTGGACCGCGGCCGGGCGTGTGGATGGCACACCGGGAAGTGCCGCCGGTCAGTGCTTGCGGTCGTCCTCGGGCGGGTCGATCTCACCGAGCAACTCGGCGACCTCGGCCTCGATGTCGTCGTCGAGGTCGAGCTCCTCGTCGGTGTCCTCCCCGAGCTCGCCGGTGGGCGGGACCGCCGCCGGGGTCGACACGTCCTCGGCCGGGACATCCCCCTCGGCCGGGAGGCCGTCCTCGGCCAGCACCTCGTCCTCGGCCAGCACCTCGTCCTCGGCCAGCACCTCGTCCTCGATCGGGACCTCCTCCTCGGAGAACTCGACGTCGGCCTCCTCCGGGGCGTGAGCCGTCACCGCGGCGAGCCACTCCTCTGCCAGCGCCTGGTCGTCGTCCGCCGCCAGCAGGTCGGCGTAGGCCCCGGCCAGACGCAGCACGCCGGGGTCGGTCAGGTCGACGGAGTCCGGCGTCGGCCGCCCGCCGAGCGCCGCCTCGAGCACGAGCCGGGCAGCCGGGACCTCACCGAGGTCCTGACGCGCGCCGGCTTCGACCAGGCGCAGCTCCACCAGTTCCGCCGAGTCCGGCTGTTCGTCGAGCGCCTCCCGGACCAGCCGCAGGGCCACCTCCGGACGGCCGACGGCGCGCTCGCAGTCGGCCAGGACGGCCCGGTAACCGTGGTCGCCGCTCATCCGCCGGTAGGCGCGCAGCTCGCGCGCCGCCTCGGCGTAGTCACCTGCGTGGTACGCCGTGACGCCGACGGCCTCACGGACCAATGCGATCCGAGACGCGCGGTCGCGGGCGGCGCGGGCGTGCGCGAGCGCCTCCTCCGGGTGCTCGTCGACCAGCGTGCCGGCGGCGACGAGGTGGCGGGCGACGCGTTCGGCGTTGCGGGACTCCAGCCCGCGCAGAGCCTGCCGCACCGTCGTGTCGAGGTCCCCGGCGTCGGCCCACTCCGGGATCTCGGGGCCCGGCGGAGCCGGCGGCGTGCGGTCGGCGCGCGGCCCGCCCCGACTGACGTCGGACGGGCGCCGGTCCCGCCAGTCCCGGCCACCGGCCGTGCCGGACGCCCGCTGGGGACGGCGGTCCTGCCACTCCCCGCGGGCACCGGCCGGACGCTGCGGGCGGTCACCCTGCGGCCTACGGTCCTGCCACTCCCCGCGCGCACCGGCCGGACGCTGCGGACGGTCCTGCCAGTCCCTCCGGGCACCGGCCGGGCGCTGCGGCCGGTCACCCTGCGGGCGACGGTCCTGCCAGTCGCCGCGCGCAGCGGCCGGGCGCTGCGGCCGGTCGCCCTGGGGACGGCGGTCCTGCCACTCCTCGCGCGCAGCGGCCGGGCGCTGCGGGCGGTCGCCCTGCGGCCTACGGTCCTGCCACTCCCCCCGCGCAGCGGCCGGACGCTGCGGACGCTCCTGCCAGTCCCTCCGGGCACCGGCCGGGCGCTGCGGCCGGTCGCCCTGGGGACGGCGGTCCTGCCGGTCGCCGCGCGCAGCGGCCGGGCGCTGCGGCCGGTCACCCTGCGGCCTACGGTCCTGCCACTCCCCGCGCGCAGCGGCCGGGCGCTGCGGCCGGTCACCCTGCGGCCTACGGTCCTGCCACTCCCCGCGCGCAGCGGCCGGGCGCTGCGGCCGGTCACCCTGCGGCCTACGGTCCTGCCACTCCCCGCGCGCACCGGCCGGACGCTGCGGCCTACGGTCCTGCCACTCCCCGCGCGCACCGGCCGGGCGCTGCGGGCGGTCGCCCTGGGGACGGCGGTCCTGCCAGTCGCCGCGCGCAGCAGCGGGCCGCTGCGGGCGGTCGCCCTGGTGGCGACGGTCCTGC
The DNA here is from genome assembly GCF_051383655.1 of Geodermatophilus sp. CPCC 205761. Lineage (NCBI taxonomy): Bacteria > Bacillati > Actinomycetota > Actinomycetes > Geodermatophilales > Geodermatophilaceae > Geodermatophilus > Geodermatophilus sp. CPCC 205761. Next base: position 696 of record NZ_JALPKQ010000077.1, on the reverse strand, counting down.
CAGTCGCCGCGGGCACCGGCGGGCCGCTGCGGGCGGTCACCCTGGTGGCGACGGTCCTGCCAGTCGCTACGGGCACCGGCGGGCCGCTGCGGGCGGTCACCCTGCGGACGGCGGTCCTGCCAGTCGCTACGGGCACCGGCCGGACGTTGCGGGCGGTCACCCTGCGGACGGCGGTCCTGCCACTCCCCGCGGGCACCGGCCGGACGCTGTGGACGGTCACCCTGGGGACGGCGGTCCTGCCAGCTGCTCCGTCCGCCGCCACCGGACTGCTCACCCGACGAGCGACGTCCCTGCCAGGACCCCTGCGACCCCTGACCGCCGGGTCCGCCACGGAAACCGCCGGAGCCGTGAGGCCGCCCCTGTCCGGAGCCCTGCCGGCCACCGCGGGGGCCCTGTCCACCGGCGCCGCCGGCGCCTCGTCGGGGAGAAGTCATGGTCCTGTGCGTACCTCGATGCCTGGTGCAGCACTCACTGTGCTGAAAGTATGCGGAAACCACGAGAACGGGGGCCAGAGCACAAGGCTCTGACCCCCGTTCCGTGAATGGTTGTCCGGCGGCGTCCTACTCTCCCACCCCGTCTCCGGGGCAGTACCATCGGCGCTGAGAGGCTTAGCTTCCGGGTTCGGAATGAGACCGGGCGTTTCCCTCTCGCCATGGCCGCCGTAACGCTGTGAACTTGTTCGCTCCGGGCCCCATC
>NZ_JALPKQ010000076.1:0-16656 GCF_051383655.1 Geodermatophilus sp. CPCC 205761 | reverse complement strand
CTTCCCGCCGCAGCTGGTCCGCGCCGCCAACACCCTGCTCAAGAAGAAGGTGCTGTTCGGCTCGGACTACCCCCTGATCTCCCCGGAGCGCTGGATCCGCGATTTCGAGGCCCTGGAGGTCCGCGACGAGGTGCGCCCGCTGGTGATGAAGGAGAACGCGATCACGGCGCTGCACCTCGACGGCACGGCCACCCGCGATGCGTAACGCGGGTCTGGGCTCCTGGCCGGAGCGGCGGCTGCGCATCTCCCCCGACCGCGACGCGATCTGGTTCGAGGGGACGACGACGTCGCACGCCGGGTTCGCCGACCGGGTGCGGCGGACGGCGGGAGCGCTGGCCGGCCTCGGGATCGGGGCCGGCGACCGGGTGGCGTGGACCGGCGGCAACCACCCCTCGGCGCTGGAGACGCTCTACGCCTGCGGTCAGCTCGGCGCGATCTGGGTGCCGGTCAATGCCCGGCTCACGCCACCGGAGGCGCAGTACGTGCTGGAGCACTCCGGCGCCTCGGTGCTGGTGCACGGCCGCGAGCACGGGGAGCTGGCCGACGCGCTGCGTGACCGGCTGCCCGGCATCCGGGCGTGGGTGGCGGCCGAGTCACCCGTGGCGGGGGGCGCGGACTCGCTGCCCTACGAGGAGCTGCTCGTGACGGCCGTCCCCGAGGCGCGCGACGAGCCGGTCGCCCTCGACGACCCCTGCCTGGTCATGTACACCTCGGGAACCACCGGCCGGCCCAAGGGCGCGGTGCTCACCCACGGCAACATGACCTGGAACGCGACCAACCAGCTGCTCGGGATGGACTTCGCCGCCGACGAGCGGACCCTCGCCCTGGCGCCGCTGTTCCACATCGGCGGCCTCAACGGCACGGTCAACCCCACCCTGCTGCGCGGCGGATGCGCGGTGGTCGTCCGGCGATTCGACCCGGCCGAGACGCTCCGGGTCATCGAGGAGCAGCGGGTCACCTCGTTCTTCGCCGTCCCGACGATGCTCGACGCGATGAGCCGCGAGCCGCACTTCGGCACCCGGGACCTGTCGGCGCTGCGCACCATCGGCGCCGCCGGCGCCGCGGTCCCGCTCCCCACGCTGCGCACCTGGCTGGAGCGCGGGGTGACCATGCAGCAGTGCTACGGCATGACCGAGGCCTCGCCCGGCTGCACGGTGCTCGACCCGGCCGATGCCGAGCGCAAGGTCGGGTCCGCCGGCAAGGCGCTGTTCTTCACCGACCTGCGGGTCGTGCGCCCCGACGGCAGCGACGCCGGCGTCGACGAGGTCGGCGAGATCGTCGTCTCCGGCCCCAACGTCATGGCCGGCTACTGGGAGGACCCCGAGCAGACCGCCGCGGCGCTCGTCGACGGCTGGTACCACACCGGCGACGCCGGCTCGGTCGACGCCGAGGGCTACCTGTACATCCGCGACCGATACAAGGACATGATCATCTCGGGCGGGGAGAACGTGTACCCGGCCGAGGTCGAGTCCGCGCTGCTCGAGCTGCCCGGCGTCGTCGAGGTCGCCGTCATCGGCGTCCCCGACGAGCGGTGGGGCGAGGTCGGGTTGGCGATCGTCGTCCCCGCGCCGGGTGCCCCGGAGGACCCGGAGGCGATCCGGACCGCGCTGCGCGAGCGGCTGGCCGGCTTCAAGGTGCCCAGGCACGTGGAGTTCGTCGACGAGCTGCCGAAGACCGCGACCGGCAAGATCCGCAAGCCGGACCTGCGGTCGCGGTTCGGTCCGGTCCAGCCGGGCTGACGCGCGCGCTCCCTCAGGGCCGGCGGTAGGCGGCGTCCGGGACGTCGGTGACGAACATGTGGCCCGGCGCGTGGGTGATCGCGAACGGCGGGCGGGAGGCCATGAGCGCCGCCTGCGGGGTGACCCCGCAGGCCCAGAACACCGGGACGTCGCCGGCCGCGGCCTCCACGGGGTCGCCGAAGTCGGGCCGGCCGAGGTCGTCGATCCCGAGTGCCCCGGGTGGACCGACGTGCACCGGCGCCCCGTGCACCTGCGGCATGCGGGCGGTCACCTGTACCGCGGTGGTCACCAGCTCGCCCGGGACCGGCCGCATGGTGACCACGAGCGGACCGGACAGCCGCCCGGCCGGCCGGCACTCCCGGTTGGTGCGGAACATCGACACGTTGCGGCCCTGCTCGATGTTGCGCACCGGCACCCCGGCGTCCATGAGCGCGGTCTCGAAGCTGAAGCTGCAGCCGATGAGGAAGGCGACCAGGTCCTCGGCCCACAGGTCGGCGACCTCGGCCGGCTCGTCGACGAGCTCGCCGTCCCGCCAGACCCGGTAGCGGGGCAGGTCGGTGCGCAGGTCGGCGCCGGGGGCCAGCACCGTGCGGGGCGACCCGGCGTCGGTGACGTCGAGCAGCGGCACCGGCTGCGGGTTGCGCTGGGCGAACAGCAGGAAGTCGTAGGCCCAGTCCTGCGGCAGGACCACCAGGTTGGCCTGCGTGAACCCCGGTGCCAGCCCCGACGTCGGGACGGCGGCCCCGCCCCGGCAGGCGGCCCGGACGTCGGCCGGGCCGGCCGGGGCCCCTCCCCGATGTGCCATGGCCCCATGCTCCCCCCACCTCGCGTTGCCGGGCCCCCGGAGCGGCCCTAGCGTCCGGGACAGCCGTCCGTCGTGGAGATCCCCCGTGTCGCAGAGCTCCGAGAACGCCCCCGGCCGCACCACACCGCCCATGGACCTCAACTCCGACCTCGGCGAGGGCTTCGGCCAGTGGGTGCTCGGGGACGACGAGGCGCTGCTGGGCGTGGTGACCAGCGCGAACGTCGCCTGTGGCTTCCACGCCGGCGACCCGACGATCATGCGCCGGGTCTGCGAGCAGGCCGTGGCGTCCGGGGTGGCGATCGGCGCGCAGGTCTCCTACCGCGACCTGGCCGGCTTCGGCCGCCGGTTCGTCGACGTGCCCCCCGACGAGCTGACCGCCGACGTCCTGTACCAGCTGGGCGCGCTGGAGGCGTTCGCCCGCATCGCCGGCTCACGGGTCCGCTACGTCAAGCCGCACGGAGCCCTCTACAACGCGATCGTCGGCCACGAGGAGCAGGCGGCCGCGGTCGTCCGGGCCGTCGTCGAGTACGACCCCGGACTGCCGGTGCTCGGCCTGCCGGGGTCGGCGTGGCTGCGGCTGGCCGCCGAGGCCGGGCTGACCGTCGTGCGGGAGGCCTTCGCCGACCGCGCCTACACCCCCGAGGGGACGCTGGTCTCCCGCCGGCTGCCCGGCGCCGTGCTGCACGACCCCGACCAGATCGCCGCCCGGTGCGTGGCGATGGCCCGCGGGGAGCCGATCGCCGACGTCGAGGGCAACCCGCTGGTCGTCCGGCCGCAGTCGATCTGCGTGCACGGCGACACGCAGGGCGCGGTGCTCATCGCGCGGCGGGTGCGGGCCGCGCTCACCGGGGCCGGCGTCGAGCCGGCGCCGTTCGCGCCCTGATGCGCGTCCTGCCCAGCGGCTCCACCGCGCTGCTGCTCGAGCTGGACGGCCTCGACGAGGTCCTCGGCCTGTACGCCGCGCTCACCGGGGAGCCGATCGAGGGCGTGGTGGACGTCGTCCCCGCGGCCCGCACCGTCCTGCTGGTCACCGACCCGGCGGCCACGTCGCTGCCGGCGGTCGAGCAGGCGGTGCGGCGGGTGCGGCCGCGGCCGGACCGGGCGGGCGGCGGCGAGCTGGTCGAGCTGCCGGTCGTCTACGACGGCGCCGACCTCGGGGACGTCGCGGCGCACCTGGGCGTCGAGCCCGCGGAGGTGGTGCGCCGGCACACCGGGACCGGGTGGACGGTGGCCTTCTGCGGCTTCGCCCCCGGCTTCGGCTACTGCACGCCCGACGGGGAGCCGTGGCACGTGCCGCGGCGGGAGACGCCCCGCACGCGGGTGCCGGCCGGCGCCGTCGCGCTCGCCGGGGAGTTCGCCGGCGTCTACCCGCGCGAGTCCCCCGGCGGCTGGCAACTGATCGGCCGCACCGACGTCGCGGTGTTCGACCTGTCGCGGGAGCCGGCGGCCCTGCTGCGCCCGGGGGTGCGGGTGCGCTTCGTGGAGCAGCGGTGAGCCGCTGCCTCACCGTGCTGGCGACCGGCCCGCTCACCACCGTCCAGGACGCCGGCCGGCCCGGGCAGGGCGCGCTCGGCATCGGCCCGTCGGGCGCCTGCGACCGGGCCTCCGCCGCGCTGGCCAACCGGCTGGTCGGCAACCCCCCGGACGCCGCGGTGCTGGAGGTGACCCTCGGCGGGCTGGCGGTGCGGGCCGGCGCGGACCTGCTGGTCGTCACGACCGGCGCCCGCTGCCCGGGCGCCGCGGCGCACAACGCGCCGGTGCGGCTCGCGGCCGGCGCCGAGCTGCGGCTGGGCCAGCCCGTGGCGGGGCTGCGCACGTACCTCGGCGTGCGCGGCGGGATCGCCGTCGAGCCGGTGCTGGGCAGCCGCGCCACCGACCTGCTCTCCGGTCTCGGCCCACCGGTCGTCGCGCCCGGCGACGAGCTGCCGGTCGGCGACCCGGCCGGCGAGCTGCCCGGCGTCGACCTGGCCCCCGTCCCCGACCCGCCGGGCGGCGAGGTCACGGTGCGGGTGCTGCCCGGCCCGCGCGCCGACTGGTTCGCCGAGGGTGCGGCGGAGGCGCTCACCGGCACCGGCTGGACGGTCACGGGCGAGAGCAACCGGATCGGGCTGCGCCTGGACGGCGTCCCCCTCGAGCGGGCCCGCTCCGGCGAGCTGGCCAGCGAGGGGATGGTGCGTGGCGCGCTGCAGGTGCCGCCGTCCGGCCTGCCGGTGCTGTTCCTCGCCGACGCCCCGGTCACCGGCGGCTACCCCGTCATCGGCTACGTCGCCGACGGAGACGTCGACCGCTGCGGCCAGCTGCGGCCCGGGCAGACCCTCCGCTTCCGGGGGGCCGTGCCCACGGACTGAGTCCCGTCGCCCGTGCCACACTGCGGCGCGTGGGGCGGGTCAGGACCGGCGAGTCGGTGCTGTCGCGCGCCATCCGCATCTTCGACGCCTTCTCCCCCGACGAGAAGGTGCTGCAGGTGTCGGAGATCGCCCGGCGCACCGACCTGCACGTCGCGACGGCCTCCCGGCTGATCGCCGAGCTGGTCGCCCACGGGCTGCTCGAGCGCGGCCCCGACCGCGAGGTCCGGGTCGGGGTGCGGATGTGGGAGCTGGCCTCCCGCGCGTCGCTCACCCTGTCGCTGCGGGACGCCGCGATGCCCTACCTGGAGGACCTGCACGCCGTCGTCGGCCACCACGCGCAGCTCGGCGTCCGCGACGGTGACGACGTGCTGTTCCTCGAGCGGCTGTCGGCCCGCGACGCGGTCGTCAACTACTCCCGGATCGCCGGCCGGCTGCCGCTGCACATCTCCTCCTCCGGCCTGGTGCTGCTCGCCTACGGGCCGCCGGAGCTGCAGGAGCGGATCCTGTCGCGGCCGCTGGCGCAGCACACCGCGCAGACGATCACCACCCCCGAGCGGCTCCGGGCCGCGCTGGCCGAGGTCCGCCGGCTGGGCTACGTCCTCACCCCGGGCCACGTGCACGACGACGCCGCCGGCGTCGCCGTGCCGGTCCGCAACGGGCTGCAGGAGGTCGTCGCCGCCCTCTCGGTGATCGTGCCCAACGACGGCCGGGCCGCGGCCCAGGTGCCGGCCCTGATGGCCGCCGCCCGCGGGGTGACCCGCTCGCTGTCGTCCCCGCCGCTGGGCGTCCCGCCCCGCTGATCCCGCCCGCTCCCCGAGGGAGACCGATCATGTCCGCAGCTGTGCCCCGTCCCCGTCGGCTGACCGGCCTCGCGCTGGGCTGCGCGGCCATCCTGGTGCTGGCCGCGTGCGGCTCCGACGACGACACCGGCGGCGGAGGCGGGGGCGGGGGCGGCGGCGAGTCGGGCCCGGCGGCGCTGACGCTGGGCTACTTCCCGCTCGTGCACACGGCGACCGCGGTGAACGCCGAGGAGACCGGCCTGTTCGACGACGCCGGGCTGGACGTGACGCTCGAGCAGACCTCCGGCGGCGCCCAGGCGATCCCCTCGCTGATCGCCGGCGAGTACGACATCACCTACGGCAACTACACCTCGGCCCTGCTGGCGGCGCAGCAGGGGCTGCCGGTGCGGATCGTGGCCGGCAACGACGTCGGCGCCGACGACCACGCGATCATGGTGGCACCGGACGCGCCCTACCAGTCGGCCGCCGACCTCGCCGGCGCCCGGATCGCGGTCAACAACCTGCAGAACATCGGCACGGTCGCGATCAACGCCGTCCTCGAGGACGCCGGCGTCGACATCTCCACGATCCAGTACGTCGAGCTGCCGCTCCCGGACATGGCCGCCTCGCTGGCCGCGGGCGACGTGGACGCCATCTGGCAGGTCGAGCCCTTCCAGGCCTCGGCCCTCGCCAGTGGCGCGCGGGTGCTCTTCCCGCTGTTCAGCGGCCCGGTCGAGGGCATGCCGGTGGCCGGCTGGCTGACCACCGAGCAGTACGCGCAGGAGAACCCCGGCGTGATCGAGGCCTTCCGCGAGGCCATGGCCGCGTCGATGGAGGAGCTCACCGACAACCGTGAGCGCCTGGTGGAGCTGGTGCCCACCTACACCCAGGTGCCGGCCGAGACCGTCGAGCAGGTGGTGCTCCCGCAGTGGGACGTCGAGGCCGATCCCGAGCAGCTCCAGGAGATGAGCGACCGGATGCTCGACTACGGGATCATCAGCGAGGAGTTCGACGTCGAGACCATGCTCGTCGACTGATGGTCGGAGGGGGCCCGGTCCGGGCCCCCTCCCGCCTCAGACCTGGGACTGCCCGATGACGGCGGGCGCGTGCGGGTCGACCGCGCCCGGCGTCTCCTCCTTCGGGCGGTGGATCTGCTCGAAGACCCGGGCCCGCAGCTCGGCGAAGCGGGGCGAGGACCGGGTGTGCAGCTGGTTGCGCTCGTCGGGCAGGTCGATGGCGACGTCGTCGCGGATGACCGTCGGCGAGCTGGACAGCACGATCACCCGCTGGCCCAGGTACACCGATTCGTCGATGTCGTGGGTGACGAACAGGGTGGTGACCTGGAAGCGGTGCCACAGGTCGCGGACGAGGTCCTCGAGGTCGGCGCGGGTCTGCGCGTCGACGGCGGCGAACGGCTCGTCCATGAGCAGCACCTGCGGCTCGTAGGCGATCGCCCGGGCGATCGCGACGCGCTGCTGCATGCCGCCGGACAGCTGCCACGGGTAGGCGCTGTGCACGTCGGCCAGGCCGACCGCGGCGACCGACTCGTCGACCAGCTCCTTGCGCCGGGCGGAGGGCACCTTCTTCTGCTTGAGCGGCAGCTCGACGTTCTGCCGGACGCTCATCCACGGGAACAGGCTGCGCCCGTACTCCTGGAAGACGATGGCCATGCCCGGCGGCGGGCCGTCGACCCGCTTGCCGTTCAGGAGGACCTCGCCGGCCGTGGGGTCGAGCAGCCCGGACATGATCTTCAGCAGCGTCGTCTTGCCGGAGCCGGACGGTCCCACGAGGCAGGCGAACTCGCCCTCCTGCAGCGTGAAGGTCAGGTTGCGCACGGCCTCGACGGTGCGCGACTTGCCCTCGTACACCTTCTTGACGCCGTTCACCTCGAGCATCGTGTTGCGCCTTCCGATCGGGGGGTCAGGGTCGGGGTCTGCACGGGCGTCATCCCGCGCGCTGAGCGCGGCGCAGGCCGTGGTACCAGGCCAGCCAGCGGGTCTCGACGAGGCGGAACAGCAGGGACAGCAGGAAGCCGAGCAGGCCGAGCATGATCATGCCCGCCCACATCTCCGGGATGGCGAAGCTGCGCTGGGCCTGGACGATCGCGAAGCCCAGGCCGTCGCTGGCGGCGAACAGCTCGCTGATCACCATCAGGATGATCGCGACCGACAGGCCCTGCCGCAGGCCGGCGGCCATCTGCGGGCTGGCCGCCGGCAGGATCAGGTAGCGGAGCCGGGCCGCACCGGAGATCCGGTAGGTGCGGGCGGTGTCGGACAGCACGCTGTCGACGGCGCGCACGCCCTCGGCGGTGTTGAGCAGGATCGGCCACATGCACCCGAAGGCGATCACCACGATCTTCATCGTGTTCTCGATGCCGAAGATCAGCATGAGGATCGGCACGATGACCGGCGGCGGGATGGCGCGGAAGAACTCGAGAACCGGCTCGACCAGGTCGCGCAGCCGCTTGTAGGTGCCGATCAGCACGCCGAGGGTGATGCCGACGACGGCAGCGATGGCATAGCCGGCGGCCAGCCGCAGGAGACTGGGCAGCACGTCCTCGGCCAGCCGGGGCCCGAACCACTCCTCCACGAGGCTGTCGAGGATCAGCGACAGCGGCGGGAAGTAGAAGTTGGTGCTGTTCGCCGAGGTCACCCACCACAGCACGAACAGCACGAGGGGCAGGCCGAGAGCGAAGCCGAGACGCCGGAGGGTTGCCATCAGAGCGCCACCTCTGCTCGCTGGGACGGGTGCCAGCTGAGGGTCCGTCGTTCGATCCACCGGAAGACCAGGTTCACGATCACGCCGAGGATGCCGGAGACGACCACGAGGGCGTAGGTCGCCTCGATCGCGCCGCTGCTCTGCGCGACGGCCAGCCGATTGCCGATGCCGGGGTTGCCGATGACCAGCTCCGAGGTGACCGCGAGGATGAGCGCGACCGCGGCCGACAGCCGCAGGCCGGTCATGATGTAGGGCAGCGCGGTCGGCCAGGTGACGTACCGGATGCGGGCCGCGAAGTCGAAGCGGTAGGCGCGGGCGGTGTCCTGCGCGACCGGGTCGACGTCCTGGACGCCGTAGAGCACCTGGATGAGGACCGGCCAGAACGAGGCGTAGATGACCAGCAGCAGCTTGCTCTCGATCGAGGTGCCGAAGAGCAGTACCGCCAGCGGGATCAGCGCCACCGACGGGATCGGCCGGAGGAACTCGATGGTGGAGGCGGTCAGCTCGCGCAGGAAGTGCGAGCTGCCGATGACGATGCCCAGCACCACACCGGCGACCGCGGCGATCAGCAGGCCCAGCGCCCAGCCCTGGATGGTGTCCATCAGCGCCGCCCAGAAGTCCGGCTGGCCCAGCTGGTCGACCAGCGCCACCGCGATCTCCGAGGACGTCGGGAAGAACTGGCTCGGCAGGATCTCCAGCCGCGGCAGGATCTCGAACAGCAGCACGAGGCCCAGCAGGCCGATCGTGCCCAGCACCAACGGCGAGCTGCCGACGGCGCGGCGTCGCGGGGGCTTGGGCGCGACGCCGGCTTCGGCGTTGTCGGCAGCGGGCTCGTAGACGGTGACCGGACCGGAGTCGCTCACGACCACACCTCCGGGCCGTCGTCCCCGCCGCGGACGGCGGACGGCAACGGCGCGGCAGCGAGGGCCGCTCGAGTTCGGCGCATGGGCGCTCCCCGGGGAGTTGGATCCGGATGGCAGGCGTTCGCTGCGCGAACCGCTGTTCTGCAGGAGAACGGAAACAGGTGATGCCTGCCACCGTCAAGCGTCGTCTCCGGTCCGTGACCGCGGTGTGATCGCCGGTGAGGACCAGTTGCCGTACAACCGTTCACCCTGCGCACAATGGCACGCGGGACGCCGAGCCGCGCCCCGAGGGCTGCAGGAGGAAGCGCGTGGAGATCGCCGAGGAACCGGCCGACCTGCCGGCGCGCGACAGCACCTTCGTGCAGTCGCTCGACCGCGGCCTGGCCGTCATCCGGGCCTTCGACGCCGAGCACCCGCGGCTGGGGCTCTCCGAGGTGGCCCGGGCGACCGGGCTGACCCGCGCCGCCGCGCGCCGCTTCCTCCTCACCCTGGTGCAGCTGGGCTACGTGCGCATGGACGGCCGGGAGTTCTCCCTGCGCCCGCGGGTCCTGGAGCTCGGCTACTCCTACCTGTCGGGGCTGACCCTGCCCGAGGTCGCCGAGCCGCACCTGGAGACGCTGGTCTCGCAGGTGAACGAGTCCTCGTCGATGTCGGTCCTCGACGGCGACGACATCGTCTACGTCGCGCGTGTCCCCACCAAGCGGATCATGACGGTGCTGCTCGCGGTGGGCACCCGCCTGCCGGCGCACGCCACGTCGATGGGCCGCGTGCTGCTCGCCGGGCTGGGCTCCGCCGACCTCGCCGACTACCTGCGGCGCGCACCGTTCACCCGCCACACCGACCGGACGGTCACCGACCCGGTCGAGCTGCGCGCCGCCGTCGAGCTGGCCCGCCGGCAGGGCTACGCCCTGGTCGACCAGGAGCTGGAGGAGGGCCTGCGCTCGGCGGCCGCGCCGATCCGCAACGCCGACGGCGAGGTGCTCGCCGCGCTCAACATCTCCGTCCACGCCAGCCGGACGTCGATGGCGCAGCTGGAGGGCGAGCTGGTGCCGGCGCTGCTGGAGACCTCGCGGAACATCGAGCACGACCTGTTGCGCACCCGGCGTACCGGGTCGTGAGCTCGCCCGCACCCGAACGACGTCGACCGTGGTGGGTCCTGATCGCCCCCGCGGTGGCCCTCGTCCTCGTCGCCCTCTGCCTGCGGGCCCCGTTCGCCGCGGTCGGCCCCGTGCTCGGCGACCTGAGCGACGAGCTCACCGTCTCCACGACCGCGCTGGCCGTGCTCACCGCGCTCCCGCTGGTCTGCTTCGGTCTGGTCTCCCCCGCCGCGCCGGCGCTCGCGGCGCGGATCGGCCTCCACCGCGCGGTCCTCGCCGGGACGGTGCTGCTCGCGGTGGGCGTCGCGCTCCGCCTGGCCGGCACCTGGGGGATGTTCGCGGGCACCGTCCTGCTCACCAGCGGGATCGCCGTGGCCAACGTGCTGGTGCCCGCCGCCGTGCGGGCGGAGTACGGGCGGCGCAGCGCGCCGGTCCTGGGCGCGACGACGGCGTCGATGGCGCTGTCTGCGAGCCTCGGGGCCGGGCTGGCCCAGCCGCTGGCCGCTGCCGCCGGCTCGGCCGTCGCCGGGCTGGCCGTGTGGCTGGTCCCGGTCCTGCTCGCCGTCGTCTGCATCGGCCTGCTCGCCGGACGGCGCCCCGTGGAGCGCGTCCCGGCGTCGGCCCGGCTGCCGGTGGCCGCCGTCCTGCGCGACCGGGTGGCGCTGGCGGTGACCGCCTTCTTCGGCCTCCAGTCGCTGTCCTTCTACGCCATGCTCACCTGGCTGCCCAACATCCTCGAGGACGACGCCGGGATGTCGGCGGCCGCCGCCGGAGGGCTGCTGGCCCTGGCCGCCGCGCTCGGTTCCCCGTGCGCGCTGTTCGTCCCGCCCCTGGCCGCGCGCCGGGCCGGCCAGGCAGGCTGGGTGCTCGGCGCCGGTTCGCTGCAGCTGTCGGGCGTCGCCGGGCTGCTGGTCGCCCCGGGTGCCGCGCCGGTGCTCTGGTCCCTGCTCTACGGTCTGGGGACGGGCGTCGCCTTCCCGCTGGCCATGACCCTCGTCCTGGTGCGCACCCGGGACGTGGGCCAGACCGGCCGGCTCTCCGCGGCCGCGCAGAGCGTGGGGTACCTGCTCGCCGCGACGGGGCCGCTGGCCGTCGGCCTGCTGCACGACGCCACCGGCGGGTGGCGGACCAGCCTGGTGCTGCTGCTGGTGCTGGTGGCGCTGCAGGTGTGCGCCGGGCTGGCCGCGGCCCGGCCGCGCCTGGTCACCGAGACCCGGGCGGAGGGCTCGCAGCCCTCCCCCGCCCGATCCTGAACGCCCGAGGACGACGAGGAGAGCAGATGGACAAGGTGGTGGGGTCCGCCGCAGCGGCGGTGGCCGACGTGGAGGACGGCGCGGTGCTGGCCGTGGGCGGGTTCGGGTTGTGCGGCATCCCGTACGCCCTGATCGACGCGCTCCTGGAGCAGGGCACGACCGACCTGACGACGATCTCGAACAACTGCGGGGTCGATGACGCGGCCCTCGGCGTGCTGCTGTACGCCGGGCGGATCCGCAAGACGATCTCCTCGTTCGTGGGCGGCAGCAAGGAGGTCGCCCGCCGGTACCTGTCCGGTCAGCTGGAGGTGGAGCTGACCCCGCAGGGCACGCTGGCCGAGCGGCTTCGGGCCGGCGGCAGCGGGATCCCGGCCTTCTACACCCCGACCGGCGTGGGCACGATGGTCGCCGACGGCGGCATCCCGGTCCGCTACGACGCCGAGGGCAACGTCGTCGAGGTCAGCCGGCCCAAGGAGGTGCGCGAGTTCGACGGCCACCAGTACGTGCTCGAGACCGCGCTGACCGCCGACTTCGGGCTGGTCCGCGCCGCGATCGGCGACCGGCACGGCAACCTCGTGTTCCACGAGTCGGCGGCCAACTTCAACCCGCTGGCCGGCATGGCCGGGCGGATCACCATCGCCGAGGTCGAGGAGCTCGTCGAGCCCGGCGAGATCCGTCCCGAGCTCGTGCACCTGCCCGGTGTGTTCGTCGACCGCGTGGTGCTGGCCCGGCCGGACGACAAGAAGATCGAGAAGCTCACCACCCGCCCGCGGCAGTCGCCGGCCACGCCCGCCGCCGCCGGCGACGAGTCGACCCCCGGAGGGAACTGAGATGACCCTGACCCGTGACGAGCTCGCCGCCCGGGTGGCGCTGGAGCTCGAGGACGGCCAGTACGTCAACCTCGGCATCGGCATGCCGACGCTGGTCCCCAACTTCATCCCCGACGGCGTGCACGTCGTGCTGCACTCGGAGAACGGCATCCTCGGCGTCGGTCCCTACCCGTTCGAGGGCGAGGAGGACCCGGACCTGATCAACGCCGGCAAGGAGACGGTGACGATCCTGCCCGGGGCCAGCTTCTTCGACTCCGCGCTGTCCTTCGGGATGATCCGCGGCAAGCACCTCGACGTCGCCGTGCTCGGCGCCATGCAGGTCAACCCCCGGGGCGACCTGGCCAACTGGCTGATCCCCGGCAAGATGGTCAACGGCATGGGCGGCGCGATGGACCTCGTCCACGGCGCCCGCAAGGTGATCATCATGATGGAGCACACGGCCCGCGACGGGTCGCCCAAGCTCGTACAGGAGTGCACCCTGCCGCTGACCGGCAAGGCCTGCGTCGACCGGGTCATCACCGACCTGGCGGTCGTCGACGTCACCCCCGACGGCTTCGTGCTCGTCGAGACCGCGCCCGGCGTCTCCGCCGACGAGGTCGCCGCCGCGACCGGCGCCCCGCTCACGATCGGCGACGCCGTCCGGGAGATGCAGCTGCCCGCCACGGTCTGACCCGGAGCGCCACGGGCGAGGACCCTGCGTCGGTTTCCGCGGAAACCGACGCAGGGTCCTCGCGCGTCCGGGGGCGGGCACCGGTGCCCGCCCCCGGACGCCGCGGACGCGGCCGTGGGTGTCGCTGTGCTCACACCGGGTTCCGGGCACGCCACGAGACCCCCAGGGGACGCCCGCTGCCGCCCCCCTGCATGGGGGCTCCGGGTCCACCGGGACCTACCTACCGTCGACCGCCATCGGGGACGCACTGCCATCCGCCTCCGGCGCCGAGCCGTCCGGGGGCCTTCCAGAACAACGCCAACCCGCAGCGGAGATCCCTCATGCGCAAGACCATCGTCGCCGCCGGCTCGTTCGCCCTCCTCCTGGGCTGCGCGACCGCGGCATCCGCCACCGTCGAGACGCCCGACAGCGAGCCCCTCGACCACGTCGTCGTCGCCACCGGGCTCGACAACCCCCGCCAGCTCGCCTGGGCCGGCCGGAACCTCCTGGTCGCCGAGGGCGGCGAGGGCGGCGAGGACTGCTCGCCGTCCCTGCCGGCAGCGGCGTCAGCGGCGCAGCCCGCGACCGACGCCCCGGCCGACGACACCGCACCGGCCGCCGTCCCGCTCGACGACGACGACGACGACGGCACCGCGGACCAGGGCAGCGGCGACGCCCCCGCCACGGCCACGGCCGACGACACCGCGCCGACCGCCGTCCCGCTCGACGACGACGACACCGCCGACCAGGGCAGCGGCGCCCCGGCCACGGCCACGGCCACGGCCACGGCCACGGCCGACGACACCGCGACGGGCGCCGACGACGCGGCGACCGCTGCCACCACCGCGGAGGAGGTCTGCGCCGGCGACACCGGCGCCATCGCGGCCGTCAACCGGCCCTCCCGCACCGAGGACGCCGAGGCCGAGCGCATCGTCGACGACCTGTACTCCGTGGAGTCCGCGGAGGGCACGGTCGGCTCCGACGGCGTCGCGGTCGGCCTCCCCGGCCTCCTGGTCATCGCGCAGGGCGAGGGGACCCCGGACGCGCTGGCGGAGCCGGGCGCCGAGACCGACGACAACGGCGCCGCCACCCAGGAGCACCTGCTGCTCAGCATCGACGGCGAGGTCCTGCCCTGGGTGGACCTCGGCGCGGAGGAGGAGCGCCTGAACCCCGACGGCAAGACGGCCCTGGACAGCAACCCCAACGCCGTGATCGTCGTCGACCCGACGCCCGAGGGCGATCCCGGCGAGGACGAGTACCTGCTCGTCGCCGACGCGGGCGCCAACGCCGTGTGGAAGGTGACGCCGGACTTCGACGACGTCGACGAGGACGGCCTCCCCGACTACGAGGTCGAGGTCTTCGCCGCCTACGAGTCCGACGACGACGAGGCCACCCCCGAGTTCGTCCCCAGCGCCCTCGACCAGGACGCCGACGGCAACATCTACGTCGGCGGGGTCGGCTCGCTCCGTCCCGGCGTCGCCGAGGTCGTCCGCTACGACGCCGACGGCGACGAGACCGGCCGCTGGGGCGGCTTCACCGGCATCAACGGCCTGGCCGTCGAGCCCGACGGCGAGCACGTCTACGTCTCGCAGATCCTCGGCAGCGAGGGCCCGCCGACCGGGACCGGCAGCGTCGTCCGGTTCACCACCGACGAGCCCGAGGACGCCACCTACGCGATCGTCGACGTCCCGTTCCCGTCCGGCCTGGAGCTGGGCCGCGGCGGCACGGTCTACGTCTCGGCGTACAGCACCCTCCCCGCCGACGCCGACGACCCCGCCACGGAGGACGTCGTCGAGGGCGGCCAGCTGTGGCGGTTCTCCTTCCCCGAGGACGCCGAGGAGACCGCGCTCCCGGTGACCGAGCCCACCGAGGCGGCGCCCGCCGAGTCGGCCCCGGCCGCACCCGCGGACGCCGGGACCGGCACGACGACACCTGACGCCGGGGTCGCGGCCACCGACGACGACGGGACCGCCGACCAGGGCAGCGGGGACGCGGCGATCGCCACGGTCCCCGGCGACAGCGCTGTCGCGGGGGACGACGGGACCGCCGACCAGGGCAGCGGGGACGCCACGCCCTGACCGCCGCCCCTCCGACCGACCGACCGTGCGGTGCCGCGACCCCTCCCGCGGCACCGCACGGTCGCGTCGGGGTCAGGCCCCGCGCAGCTCGTCGAGGATCGGCCCGGCCACCTTGAACGCGTGGTTGGCCGACGGCACGCCGGCGTACACGGCGGCGTGCTGGATGACCTCCGCGATCTCCTCGTCGGACAGGCCGTTGTTCTTCGCCGCCCGCACGTGGAGGGCGAACTCGTCCCAGTGCCGCAGCGCGATCGTGATCGACAGCGTCATCAGGCTGCGGTCCCGCCGCGCCAGCCCCGGCCGCTGCCAGATGTCGCCCCACGCCACCCGGGTGATGAAGTCCTGGAAGTCGGCGGTGAACGGGGTGGTGCCGGCGACGGCGCGGTCCACCCACGCGTCGCCGAGCACCTGCCGGCGCGTGGCCATGCCGGCCTCGCGGCGTTCGTCGTCGGTGCCGGGCAGCTCGCTCACCGCCGGCCTCCCGCCTCGTCGAGGTGGCCGAGCAGCGCGCCGGTGACCTCCTGCGGCTGCTCGACGTTGGCCAGGTGCGCCCCGGGGCTGACCGACACCAACCGGGCGTCCGGGACCGCGTCCACGATGGCCTGCTGGTGCTCCGGCGGGGTGGCCGGGTCCTCGACGCCGGAGACGACCAGGGTCGGGGCGCCGATCGTCGGCAGGTCGGCGCGCAGGTCCATCTCGGCGATCGCCTCGCAGCAGCCGGCGTACCCCTCGGCCGGCGTCCCGGCGATCATCGCCTCCATCCGCGCGGTCAGCTCGGGCTCGCGCTCCCGGAAGCCGGGCGTGAACCACCGCTGCACCACGACCGGGGCGAGCACGCCGGTGCCCTCGGTGCGGGCGGTGCGCGCCCGGTCGGTCCACATCTCGCGGGGGCCGAGCAGCGCGGACGTGCACAGCAGCGCGATCCGCCCCACGCGCTCCGGCTCGCGCGCCGCCATCCGCATCGCGGTCATCCCGCCCAGGGACAGCCCCACCACGTGCGCCCGCTGCACACCGAGCCGGTCCAGCAGCGCCACGACGTCGTCGACCAGGTCGTCGAGGCTGTACGGGCCCTCGGGCACGGGCGAGCTGCCGTGCCCCCGGGTGTCGTAGGTGACGACGCGGAAGCGCTCGGCCAGCGCGGGCACCTGGGGGTCCCACATGGCGCGCGTGGCGCCGAGGGAGTTGGAGAGGACGACGACCGGCGCGTCGCGCGGCCCCTCCTCGGTGTACGAGACCTCGACGGCGGTCATTGCTCCCCTTCGGTGAGTGCGGCGTGCTCGGCCAGGGCGGCGTCCACCTGGGCGCCGGCCTCGCCCACGTCCGGCGCGGCGGCGGCCAGCACGGCGGCTGGGTCGACATCGGTGCGGGCGGCGACCAGCTCGGCGAGCGGCCGGCCGGTGTCCCGCGCCGCGCGGACCGCGGCGGCGGCGGCGTCGTGGGCCGGACCCTTGCCCAGGGCCGGGGCGAGCGCGTCGGCGAGCGCGCCGGCCAGCGGGC
>NZ_JALPKQ010000075.1:0-16677 GCF_051383655.1 Geodermatophilus sp. CPCC 205761 | reverse complement strand
GCCACCGCCCGCCCCGGCTCGGACCCCGCCCAGGCCGGCGCCGTCCGGACCGCGGCCGCCGCGCCGCCGGCCGCCACCACCGCGGTCTCCAGCTCCTCCGCGGGCCACCGCAGCGCCGCCGCCTCGACGTCGTCGCCGAGCACGCGCAGCGCGGCGTCCCGGTGGTGCGGGTAGTTGCCGTGCAGCCGCAGCCAGCCGTCGGCGGTCCGCCAGAACCGCGACAGCGGCGCGAACCCGGGCGCGACCGGCCGGCCGTCGACGGCGGCGTACCGCTCGCTGCGGACGGCGACCCCGACGTGCGCGGCGTCCACCTCGATGCCGCCGTCCACGCCGACCGCGTCGGGCTCGCGCGACAGCAGCCGGGCGGCCGCCAGCTGGGCCGCCACGGCGCCCACCGCCAGGTCCGGCACCGGCAGCGGGCCGGTCAGCCCCGTCGTCCTGCGAACGCGCAGCTCCGGCGGGGGAGCGGCGGTCAGCAGCGGCCAGACCTCGGCCAGCAGGCCGGCACCCGGGACACCCGTCACGGCCGCCGATCGTAGGGAGGCCCGCTCAGGGGTGGGGGAGGCCGAGCGCGAGGGTGAGCTCCAGCACGCACTGCGGCTCGTCGAGCGAGGCGCCGAACCGCTCCCGGAGCTGCCCCATGCGGTAGCGGACCGTCTGCGGGTGGACGAACAGCTCGGCGGCGATCCGCTCCCGCCGGCCGTGGTTGAGCACCCAGGAGCGCAGCGTCTCGAGCAGCTTCTCGCGGGCGCCGGCGCCGAGGTCGTCGAGCGGAGCCAGCACCTGGGCCCGCAGGTCGGCCAGCGCCTCGCCGTCGGCCCGCAGCACGAGGTCGGCCAGCCGCAGCTCGGTGTCCACCGGGGCCTCGCCGTCGGGGTGCAGGCCCAGCTGCACCGCCCGCAGCGCGCGCGAGTAGGACGACCGCGCCTCCTGCCACGGCCGGGGCGGGCCGACGACCGCCTCCCGCCCGGTGAGCGCCTTGAGCAGGCCGGCCCGGGCGAACCCGTCGGCGTCCGGCACGAGCAGCACCGCCCGCTCGGTGGCCGGCTCCGCCCCGGGCAGGTCCTCGCCGGCCTGCAGGGTGCGCGCGTCCAGCTGGGCGAGCGCCCCCCGGGCCCGGGCCTCCGGGAGCAGCACCGCGGTGAGGGTCCGCGGCGGTGTCCAGTCCGCCCGCTCGGCCGCGGTGACCAGGTCGTAGGCCGGGCCCCCGGTCAGCAGCAGCCCGGCCAGCCGCTCCAGGTGCCGCCGGCGCTCGTGCCCGCTGGCGGCCAGCTGGTCGGCGTGCCCGGCGACGCTGGAGGCCGACAGCGCGTCGATGTAGGCGAACACCAGCTCGGCGAAGCGGGCCAGCGACCCGGCGGGCATCCCGGCGGCGACCGCGGTCGCGCTCATGTGCCGCCAGGCCACGCGGGCGCCGACCCGGTAGGCGGCCAGCAGCGCGTCCATCGACCGCCCGTTCTTGGCCTCCCCGCGGCCCAGGGCGTAGGCACCCTCGAGCGCCGGGCCGATCGGCCGGCTGGGGTCGGCGCCGCCGGTCGTCGTCGCCAGCTGGAGGAACCCGCCCAGGGCCAGCTGGACGGCGTTCTCGATGGCCAGCCCCATGTCGCCCTGGAAGGCCTCGGCGTAGCTGGGCACCTCGACGACGATCGCGGCGACCGTGCTCTCGGCGACCGCCGGCAGCTCGCCCCGCATGGCGGCGGCGACCTCCGGGGTGAAGGTGTCCTGCTGCGGTGTCACGCCCACCTCGCTGTCACCAGGGTCTTGTTCGCAGGGAACAGTATCCGGCCCGACGTTCACGTCGAGAGCACAGGTAATTGCGCACCGGGCTGGGAACCATCAGAAGTATGACCGCGACCGTCCCGCGCCCTTCCCCGGCCCGGCCGGCCCTGAGGGCGCTGCGCCACCGGGCGCTGCGCCTCGCCGAACTCGTCACCACGCCGCTGCTGCCGGCCGACTACCTCGACCTGGTCAACCCGCTGCGCCCCGGCGCCGACCTGCGCGGCCGCGTCGAGGCGGTGCACCGCGAGACCCCCGACGCCGCCACGCTGGTCATCCGGCCGGGCGCCGACTGGCGCGGGCACGTGGCCGGCCAGTGGGTGCGCATCGGCATCGACGTCGACGGCGTCCGCCAGTGGCGGGCCTACTCGCTCACCTCGCACCTGGACCGGCCCGACGGCTGCATCAGCATCACCGTCAAGGCGATCCCGGACGGCAAGGTCAGCAACCACCTGGTGCACCGCACCCAGCCGGGCACGATCGTGCAGCTGGACCAGGCCGCGGGCGACTTCGTCCTCCCGGTGCGGGCCCCGGCCAAGGCGCTGTTCGTGACGGCGGGCTCCGGCATCACCCCGGTCATGGGCATCCTGCGCAACCACCCCGAGCTCGCCGACGTCGTCCTGGTGCACTCCGCGCCCACGGCGGACGACGTCGTCTTCGGCCCCGAGCTGCGGGCGATGGCCGCCACCGGGCGGATCCGGCTGGTCGAGCAGCACACCGAGACCGCCGGGCTGCTCGACGCGGCCGCGACCGCCGCGCTCGTCCCCGACCTGGCCGAGCGCACCACCTGGGCGTGCGGCCCGGTGGGGCTGCTCGAGGCGCTCGAGGAGCACTGGGCGCCGGCCGGGCTGGCCGACCGGCTGGTGACCGAGCGGTTCCGGCCTACCGTCGTCGTCGCCGGCGAGGGCGGCACGGTGTCGTTCGCGAGGTCGGGCACCACGCTCGAGGCCGACGGCGCGACGCCGATCCTGGACGCCGCCGAGAACGCCGGCGTGCTCATGCCGAGCGGCTGCCGCATGGGCATCTGCTACGGCTGCGTGCTGCCGCTGCGGGAAGGCGCGGTCCGCGACCTGCGCAACGGCGAGATCACCACCGCCGCCCCGGGCGACGGCGTCCTCATCCAGACCTGCGTGAGCGCCGCCGCCGGCGCCTGCGACATCGACCACTGACCTCCCCGAGCGCCAGGAGCACCCGCGTGACAGTCCTGCAGAAGAAGTCCGAGAACCCGATCGCCCACCTGACCGCCGAGGACGTCGAGCTCATCGGCAAGGAGCTCGACGAGATCCGCCAGGCGGTCGTCGACACCCGGGGCGAGGCCGACGCGGCCTACATCCGGAAGGTCATCGACGTCCACCGCAAGATCGAGCTCGGCAGCCGCGCCGTGCTGCTGGCCTCGGGGTTCCCGCCCGCGTGGCTCCTCGGGACGGTCGGCCTCTCGGTCGCCAAGATCCTCGAGAACATGGAGATCGGGCACAACATCCTGCACGGGCAGTGGGACTGGATGCGCGACCCCAAGATCCACTCCACGACGTGGGAGTGGGACATGGCCAGCCCGGCCGAGCAGTGGAAGCACTCGCACAACGAGCTGCACCACACGTACACGAACGTGATCGGCAAGGACAACGACCTCGGCTACGGCATCATGCGCGTCGACGAGGACCAGAAGTGGGTCCCGGCCTACCTGCTCCAGCCGCTGTGGAACTTCATCAACGCCTGCTTCTTCGAGTACGGCATCGCCGCCTACGACCTGGAGCTGGGCGCCGTCGTCGCGAAGAAGCAGACCAAGGACCCGGAGTTCCGCGCCCGCGCCAAGGCGGTGCTGCGCAAGGTCGGCCGCCAGGCGCGCAAGGACTACCTCATCCACCCGCTGCTGTCCGGCCCGTCGTTCCTGCCGACGCTGGCCGCCAACTTCACCGCCAACGTCGTGCGCAACCTGTGGTCGCACTCGGTGATCATGTGCGGGCACTTCCCCGAGGGCGTCGAGACGTTCGAGAAGCGCTCGATCGACGGCGAGACCCGCGGCGAGTGGTACCTGCGCCAGATGCTGGGCTCGGCGAACATCTCCGGGTCGAAGGCGCTGCACCTCATGACCGGCAACCTGTCGCACCAGATCGAGCACCACCTGTTCCCGGACCTGCCGAGCAACCGGTACGCCGAGATCGCGCCCCAGGTCCGGGACCTGTTCGACCGGTACGGGCTGAACTACCACACGGCGCCGATGCCGAAGCAGGTCGCGTCGGCCTGGCACCGGATCATCCGGCTGTCGCTGCCCAACGGCTGGCTGGACAAGACGACGGTGCGCACCCTCCCGTCGCAGCTGGCCACGCTCTACCGGATGAGCACCGGGTCGCGGACCGTGCGCCGCCGGCTCCTGGCGGAGTCCGCCGCAGCCTGACCTCCCCGGACGATGCGTCCCCGGTGCCCGACCCCGGGCACCGGGGACGCCGTCGTGCACGGGCTACTGCCGGTCGGGGACGCCGGCCTTCAGAGGACGCCGTTGTCGCGCAGGACGGTGAGGGCCTCGAGGGTGCGGTGGCCGCGCCACTCGAGCGCCGCGGCGGGTGAGTAGCTGTCGAAGTCGACCCGCCAGCCGCCGTCGTCCTGCTGCTGGCCGGCGAGCCGCTCCAGCTCCCGCTCGACGGACTCCGGCGACACCAGGGCCCGGGCCGGGCGGCCCGGACGGGGCGCGAAGTCCAGCGGGCGCATGAACTCCTCCTCGGCGCCGCCGCCCACGTGCACGAGGCCGTCGGCCGGGATGTGCTGCGCGAGCCGGTCGAGGAGCTCAGCGGCCTCGGGGTGGGTGGCGTGCGCGGCGTCGAGCAGCTGCACCGCGAAGGCGAGCTCCAGCGCGTGCGGCTCCGCGCCGAGGCCGCGCACGGCCGCCAGGCAGAAGCCGGTGGCCCGCGCCAGCCACGGGTGGGCGGCGACGGCGGGGTCGTGCTCGGCGACCTGGTGCGCCGTGGATGCGACGATCGCGGTGATCTGCAGCGAGGACGACGTGCCGTCGGCCGAGGCCCAGAACGGCGCGCAGCCGGCGGGGTCGGGGACCGGCAGACCGAACGGGAGCCCGCCGTCGGGCAGCGTGACGCCGTCCAGCCAGTCGCACACCTCCCGGGCGCGCGGGGTCGTCACCGGGGCGAGGTCGGCGAAGGCCTCGAGGGCGTGCAGCGCCCCGCCGGGCTGGCTGGTGCGCGAGCGCAGGTCCGGTTCGAGGCCCCAGCCGTAGCCGCCGTCGGGGTTGCGGTACGCCTCCACGGCGGCCAGGACGGCGTCGCGGTCACCGTCCCCGAAGAGGACGTCGAAGCGGCGGCGGTCGAGCAGGCGGGCATGGGCCGCCATGAAGTCGGCGGCGGCGGAGAGGTCGACGCTCATCGGCCCAGCCTGGCCCACGGCACCGACAGCGGGGGGCCGTGATCCACGTGGAACACCGGACTCCGGCGTTGCGGCCCGACGCGCCCCGCCTCGGGCCGAGCCGCCGGGCAGCTCCCGGCCCGTCGACGGCGAGAGGCCCGGAGCGTGTGCTAGCTCCGGGCCTCTCGCGTGGGTTCGGTCGGTCAGTTCGCCATGTCCACGAAGCGGCTGTAGTGGCCCTGGAAGGCGACGGTGACGTTCGCGGTGGGGCCGTTGCGGTGCTTGACCAGCATGATGTCGGCCTCGCCGGCCCGGGGGCTCTCCTTCTCGTACATGTCCTCGCGGTGGATCATCATGACCATGTCCGCGTCCTGCTCGATCGAGTTGTGGACGACGATCCCCTCGGCCACGAAGTTGTGCCCGCCGAGGACCGTGGCGTCGTAGACCTCCTCGTGGCCGTCCTCCTCGACGGAGACGATCTCGTCCCAGAGGAGGTCGTTGACCGCTTGGATCTCCAGTTCCGCGTCGTCGAGAACCGCCGCGATACGACCGAGGCGCTCCCGGCTGGGTGCGTGCTTCCACATCGTGCTGCCGCAGAAGGCCGATCCCATGGCGGCGGCGAAGGCACGGTGGCTCATGCCGCGCTCCGTCAGCACGTCCTTCACACGATCCCAGACCTGCGCGGGCACGGTGTCCACGTTCGGGTTGGCGGTGAGCTCCCGCACGATGCCCAGGAGCCGTTCGGCAGCCACGCGGCGGGCCCCGTGCACGCCGATCTCGCCGAGGAAGCGGCGCTGGTCGTCGCAGCCGCTGATGTCGAGCGTCCAGCCGTCCCGGTAGCCGCTCTTCTGGGTACGGCGGATGCGACAGGAGATCCCGAACCGGAGCAGGAGACGCGAGATGCCGTCCACCAGGGCGCGGCTGGTCGATGCGTAGTACACCCGCCCACCTCGGCCACTCTTGTTGACCGTGACGGAACCATCGGTGGCCCACAGGTGGCGGAGAAACAGAGCGATCTGCTTCTTCGGCAGCGAGAACACCGGCTCGGGGACGAACTTCTCGTGACTGCGGCGGCCGAAGAGTCCGAGCTCGTCGAGCCACGCGGCGATCGGGTTCCGCCGGCCGTGTGTCAGCCGGAACGGCGACCGCAGTCGCAGCGAGGTGCAGCGAGCCGCCGTGTGCTCGTCCCGCACCGCCACGACGCCGAAGTGCAGCGCTGACGTGGTGACCGCCCGCAGGTTCTCCTCGTCGATCGACGCGTACCGGAGCGGCTGCCGCTCCACGAAACTGCCGTCACCGATGAGGTGGGCCAGCAGGACGACCTTCTCGTCCTCCCACACGGTCATGCGGTCAGGAGCCGGAACGTGCCGCGGAACGGCGATGCGATGGCCGGGAGCGAGCTCGCCGAGCGGACGGAAGCCGTCATAGGTGAGAAACGGGTGGTTGGCTGTCGCCCGCACCGTCTTGCCCGACGACGTCGTCATCCGCAGCACGGGCCTGCGGCCGGTGGCGAAGACATGGGTCAGGTGCCGCCTGACGTAGCGCAGGCTGTCGTCGAGGGCCCACACCGGGACGTCGGTCGCGCCGCTCTGGAACAGCTCGCCCATGGTCGTCTCAGCGCCGGTGTCGGCCCGCAGGATGCGGGTCTCGGCGGGCAGGCAGCCCGATTCGCGGAGGTCGGACAGCATCGGCTTCTTGTCCTGACGCTGCTCGGAGCCACGGTTCAGCTGGCTCATGGCGATGACCGGGACCTCGAGCTCCTTGGCCAGCAGCTTCAGCGCACGGGAGAACTCCGAGACCTCCTGCTGGCGGCTCTCCACCCGCTTGCCCGACGTCATCAGCTGCAGGTAGTCGATGACCACGAGCTTGAGGTCGTTGCGCTGCTTGAGCCGCCGCGCCTTGGCCCGGATCTCCATCATGGTCATGTTGGGGGAGTCGTCGATGTAGAGCGGCGCGTCGGCGATCTCACCCATCCGGCGGGCCAGCTTCGACCAGTCCTCGTCCGACAGCGTGCCGGCGCGCATGTGGTGCAGCGGCACCTTCGCCTCGGCTGACAGCAGACGCATCGTGATCTCGTGCTTGCTCATCTCGAGCGAGAAGATCACGGCCGGCATGTGGTGCTTCACCGTGGCCGATCGCGCGATGTCCAGTCCCAGGGTCGAGTTGTGCGTCGGGATGAAGCTGCGGCCGGCGAGGAAGAGGTGGTCCTCCGCGTCGACCTGGATGCACCGGACCGGCACGCTGGCGATCGGCCGCACGTCAGTGATGAAACGGACGCCTCTGGCCGTGTAGGTGCGGGCACCGCGCTCCTTGTGCAGGAGCTTCTTGCGCTCCAGCCGGAACACCTCGTCGTCCGTGCTGAAGGTGAGCGTGTAGCAGATGGACGACTCCTCGGTCCGGCCCTCCACCCGCTTGCGGCTCATCCGTACCCGGTGCCCGAGGCCCGCGATCAGCTCGCGGGTGTCCTCCGCCAGCCGCCGGCTCGTGACCGCGAACTGCACGGCGCCGCTCGCGGTCACGGTCCCGTCGGTGTCGAGGAGACCCGCCAGCAGCGCCCGTCGCTGCGCCACGGAGCCCCGCAAGTAGGCCAGCGGGATGTGCTTGTCCCCGAAGACGCCCAGCGACCGCAGGATGCCCTGCACGGTCCCGTGGTCCGCGCGGCAGGACTGGCACTGAGCCAGACCTGACGAGGGACCAGCACAGTCCGGGCAGGTCGCCTGCCGGCCCACGCCGCCGCTGGCGCGCAACCGGCCTCCGCAGGTCTTGCCGCACGTCTGCACCTGCGCCGTCCTGGGCACGAACAGAGCACCGCACATCGGGCAAGGGCGCGCAGCCACCGCTTCGCGGGCAGGGAGCTCGAGGGAATAGCGACGGTGGGCACCGGTCGGCGTGACGACGAGACCCTCGGCCTCGATGCAGACGGCGATCTCGGGGTCGGCGCTGGTGAAGTGCGCGGCCCGTGACGTGCCGTCACCGAGCCACACGCCGAGGGCGTACGGCGGCAGGGGCAGCTCCGCCTCGGGCAGCTCCAGCGCGGCAGCGTTGGTGACCGAGTGGTTGAGCCGGGCGTCCTTGCCGGCGCAGCGGACCGAGCGGGCCAGCGCCTCGGTCGTGCGGACGGCGGCGAACGTGCGCTGGTTCCGATAGCGGTTGTAGCCCACGCGCGCGGCCTGGGCGGACTTCCGGCTGGCCCGGTCGTCGGTGAGCCACTGGTGCTGGGCGTCGGCGACGATCACCGAGCCGTCGGAGAAGTGCACCTCGTAGCAGGGCCGGCCGGCCATCACGTCCGTGGCCGCGACGACCGTGGTCGGGCGGCCGTCGGACCCGATCACGCGATCGCCCACGCGGACCTCACCCATCGTCGTCCACCCCGTGGGCGTCGCGATCGGGGTGTCCAGGGCCAGCGCCTTGCCCACACCGGGACGCGCCGCGATGACCACCATCTGACCGGCCTGGAGGCCGTTGGTCAGCTCGTCGAGGTCGCGGATGCCGGTGGGCACACCGCGGGCGGTGCCGCCGCGCGAGGCGATGGCGTCGAGCTCGTCCATGGTGGGCTGCAGGACGTCCTCGAGGCGCGAGTAGTCCTCGCTCATGCGCTTCTCGGTGACGTCGTAGATCTCCTGCTGGGCGCGGTCGACGATGTCGTCGACGTCGCCCTTGCCCCCCGCCGCGCCGTAACCGAGCTGCACCACGCGGGTGCCCGCCTCGACCAGCCGCCGCAGCACGGCCTGCTCGGCGACGATCGCGGCGTAGTAACCGGCGTTGGCGGCCGTGGGCGTGGCCTGGATGAGCGTGTGCAGGTAGACCGCGCCGCCCATCTTCGACAGCTGGTCGGTGCGGTTGAGCTCGGCGGCGACGGTGATGGCGTCGGCCGGCTCACCCCGGCCGTACAGGTCGAGGATGCAGTCGTAGATCACCTGGTGCGCCGGCCGGTAGAAGTCGGGACCGGCGAGCACCTCCACGACGTCGGCGATCGCGTCCTTGCTCAGCAGCATGCCGCCGAGCACCGACTGCTCCGCCGCGACGTCCTGCGGCGGCTGCCGGTCGTACTCCGGCGCCGTCGGCATCGGTCGGCTGAAGTCGTCGGCCACCGCCACGGAGGTCCTCCATCCACTCACCGGCGCACCCGCGAACAGACCCCGGCCATCGGCCGGGGCCTGGTGGGGGAAGCACCAGAAACGCGTACACCTGACTCGAACGTGTGTTCGGGTCCATTGCTACTCCCGGGCACCGACAGTCCGGGCCGTCGGGAGGTCTGGGAAGGACGGTAGGAAGAGGAGACGGACCCGTCCAACACCGCTGTGCACCTCGTTCTGCACAACTTGTGGACAAGTCGGTGGACACAGACGTGTCGACATGTGGAGACAGCGGGGGACGCCGAGCGCCGCGTTCCCACATCCCCCGGCTGACCAGCGGAAAGACCACGCACCGGGTGTGGACGGGAGAATTCCCGGAGAAATCGCTGTGTCGTTCGCGGCGTGTCGCCGGAGACGCGCCACGCGCCCCAGCAGCCACACGTCCACAGCTCCCGCGGGGAGCCGTCGGAGGCCACCCTGAGCCCCGTCATCGGCGTCGCCGACCGCCGTGTCCCCGCGGCGGCGACCGAGGAGGGGAGGACCGATGGCAGTCACCCGCACAGCCGTCAACCCGTGGCCGTGGTCGGTCGCCTTCGGCTTCGACCAGGCGGCGGTGCTCGAGGGCGCCGGCCGCGTCCTGGTGTGCTCCGGGCAGGCCGCCGTGTCGGCCGACGGCACTCCGCAGCACCCCGGCGACCTCGCGGCCCAGGTGTCACTCACCGTGGACAACATCGAGACGGTGCTCCGGGACGCCGGCATGACGCTCGCCGACCTCGTCCGGATGACCGTCTACACGACCGACGTCGACGCCATGATGGGCTGCTGGGGCACCCTCGCCGAGCGCCTCGACGCCGCCGGCGTCCGGCCGACGTCGACCCTGGTGGGCGTCACCCGCCTGGCGTTCGCGGAGCTCATGGTCGAGATCGAGGTGACCGCGGTCGCCTGATCCCCGGACGCCGCGAGGGGCGCCGGACCGGAGTCCGACGCCCCTCGCGGGCGGTGCCGTGCGGCCCTCTGGTGGCTCCTTACCCGGCGACGACCTCGATGGCCATCTGGGTGGACACCTCGGGGTGCACCCGCACGGTGACGGTGTGCTGGCCCGTGGTCTTGATGCTGCTGGGCAGCTCCACCCGGCGACGGTCGAGCTCGGGGCCGCCGGCGGCGCTCACCGCGTTGACGACGTCGGCGGTGGTGACCCGGCCGAACAGGCGGCCACCGTCACCGGCGCGGGCCGGCACGCGGACCGTCAGGCCCGACAGGCGGCCGGCCACGGCCTGCGCCTCCTCGAGCGAGCGCACCTCACGCGTGGCACGCGCCCGGCGCAGCGACTCGATCTGCTTCTCGGCACCGCGGGTGGCGACGATGGCCAGGCCGCGGGGCAGGAGGTAGTTGCGGGCGTACCCGCCCTTGACCTCCACGGTGTCACCGGAGGACCCAAGACCGGTGACCTCCTGCGTCAGGATCAGCTTCTGGGTGCTCATGGTCAGCGCGCCGTCGAGGTGTAGGGCAGCAGGGCCATCTCACGGCTGTTCTTCACGGCCACGGCGACGTCCCGCTGGTGCTGGCTGCAGTTGCCGCTGACGCGGCGGGCACGGATCTTGCCGCGGTCGGAGATGAACTTCCGCAGCAGGGTCGTGTCCTTGTAGTCGACGTAGGTCGCCTTGTCCTTGCAGAACTGGCAGACCTTCTTCTTGGGCTTGCGGATGGGGGGCTTGGCCACTGGGTTCTCCAGGTACGACGAGGTTCAGGGAGAGGAACTGACGGCCCCCTGCAGGGGCCCACCGCGAGCCTGCGAGCGGTGGGGGCAGGGGGTCCTTTGCTCAGAAGGGCGGTTCGTCGGACGGCGGGGCCGGGGTCGACCACGGGTCGCTGGACCCGCCGCCGCCGAAGCCGCCACCACCACCGCTGCCACCGCCGAAGCCGCCACCGCCGCCCTCGCCGCGCGAGGCCTTGGTGACCTTCGCCGTGGCGTAGCGGAGCGAGGGGCCGATCTCGTCGACCTCGAGCTCCACGACGGTGCGCTTCTCGCCTTCCTTGGTCTCGAACGACCGCTGCTTGAGCCGGCCGGAGACGATCACCCGCGAACCGCGGGTCAGCGACTCGGCGACGTTCTCCGCCGCCTGCCGCCACACGTTGCAGCGCAGGAAGAGCGCCTCGCCGTCCTTCCACTCCTGCGACTGGCGGTCGAAGGTCCGCGGCGTCGAGGCGACGGTGAAGTTGGCGACCGCGGCGCCGGACGGCGTGAACCGCAGCTCCGGGTCCGACGTCAGGTTGCCGATGACGGTGATGACGGTCTCGCCGGCCATCGTCAGTGGACCTCGGGCCGCATCAGCTTGGTGCGCAGGACCGACTCGTTGAGGTTGAGCTGACGGTCCAGCTCGGCCACGGCAGCGGGCTCGGCCTGGATGTCGATGACGGCGTAGATGCCCTCGGCCTGCTTCTTGATCTCGTAGGCCATCCGGCGACGGCCCCAGATCTCGGTCTTGTAGGTGCCGCCAGCGTTGCTGACGACGCTCAGGAACCGCTCGAGCGAGGGCGCGATGGTGCGCTCCTCGAGATCGGGGTCGAGGATGACCATCAGTTCGTAGTGACGCACGGAGAACCCCACCTCCTCTGGTCTGGACGGCTGCAGTCGGTCTGCAGCAGGAGGGTCGTACACGCGTCGCGCGCCCCATCCCGGTGGGGACACCGGTGGAACGCGCACCGGCCAGGCTACCAGTGCCCTGGACGGGCGGCTGGCCCCCTGTAGGGTCCCGCCGCGAGCCTGCGAGCGACGGGTGTCAGGGGGTCCTTCTACTGTCGCTGTCGATGAGTACCGCGCCCACCCCCCACCCGATCGGCGTGCACGTCGGCCCCGGCCTCACCGACGACAACGAGCTCGACGCCGGCGGCCCGCTGGCGCGCGCGGCCGAGATGGACGCCGACGGCGTGCAGGTCTTCCTCGCCGACCCCCAGGGCTGGACCGCCCCCAAGCCGCGCCCGGACGCCGAGGCGCTGCTGGCCGGTGACGTGATGGTCGTCGTCCACGCGCCCTACGTGCTCAACGTGGCGACGACGAACAACCGCATCCGCATCCCGAGCCGCAAGCTGCTCGAGAAGCACGCGCAGGCGTCCGCGGCGATCGGCGCCCGCGGCATGGTCGTGCACGGCGGCCACGTGCTGGCCAAGGACGACCCGGCGGTCGGTGTCGACAACTGGCGCAAGACCTTCGCGCGGCAGGCCGAGGGCGGCGGGTTCGCCGTTCCGCTGCTCATCGAGAACACCGCCGGCGGCGGCAACGCGATGGCCCGCGACCTGGACGCCATCGCCCGGCTGTGGGAGGCCGTGGGCGAGTTCGGCGCCGGGTTCGTCCTCGACACCTGCCACGCCTGGGCCGCCGGCTGGGACCTGGCCACCGCGGTGGACGACGTCCGGGCGATCACCGGCCGCGTCGACCTGGTGCACCTCAACAACAGCCGTGACCCGGCCGGCTCCAGCCGGGACCGGCACGCCCCGATCACCGAGGGCGAGATCCCGGCGGAGCTACTGGTCGAGGTGGCGCGGGCGGCCGACTGCCCCGTCGTCCTGGAGACCCCCGGCGACGCCGCCGCCCACGCCGAGGAGATCGGCTTCCTGCGGTCCCGGCTGGGCTGACCGGCGGCGGAGGACGTGCCGGTCCTCCGCGTGGTCGAGCACCCCGCCGGCGGGGTCGTCGACGCCGGGCCAGCTGGTCCGGACGACGTCCGCGTCGGGGTGCCACACGTCCCGCACGACCAGCGCCATCAGGGCGAGGACGGCGGCGTCGCGGATGGTCACCGCGAGGAAGAACCACTCGACCTCGACGCCGCGGTTCCCGGTGCCGAGGTACCAGAGCATCCGGGGGACCCACAGCAGCGCCTCGGTCGCCTGCCAGGCGAGCAACGACCGCCACCGCGGCCGGGCCAGCACCGCCAGAGGGAGCAGCCAGAGCGAGAACTGCGGGCTCCACACCTTGTTCAGGAGCAGGAACGCCGCGAGCAGGAGGAAGGCGACCTGGCCGACCCGCGGGCGCACCGGGGCGGCGAGCGTGAGCCAGGCCAGGGCGGCGAACGCGAGCAGGACGCAGACGGCGACGACGGCGTTGAGGACCACCGGCGTCTCGCCCTCGGCCAGCGGGCCGTCGAACAGCCGCCCGTCGGAGACGGTGATCGCGATGTTCCACAGGGAGTCGGGGTCGGCCGCCCGCTGGCCGTTGAGCCGGAAGAAGCGCGACCAGTTCTCCGGCGCGAGGACGGCGACCGGCACGTTCACCGCCGCCCAGGCCACCACCGCCGCACCCGCCGTCCGCAGCCAGACGCCCAGCCGGCCCGCGCGCAGGCAGAGCAGGAACAGCGCCCCCAGCAGCAGCAGCGGGTAGAGCTTGGCGGCCACCCCCAGCCCCAGCAGGACGCCGGCCGCCACCGGCCGCCGCCGCGCCCAGGCCCACAGCCCGAGGCCGGCCAGCGCGACGGCGAGCAGGTCCCAGTTGGTGAAGGCGTGCACGAGCAGCAGCGGCGACAGGCCGATCATCGCGGCGTCCCACGGCCGGCGACCCGCCGTCCCCAGGACCGCCCGGGTCAGCAGGAGCGCGCACAGCGACAGCAGCAGGCAGGTGGCGATGTAGTAGCTCTGCACCGCGGGCACCCCGGGCAGCAGGCCGACCGCGTCCGCGAGGGCGTCGTAGCCCCGGGCCAGCCAGGCGGCGGCCAGCATGAGCCCCCCGGTGAGCACCGGGTACTCGACGGCGGAGTCCAGGTAGGGGATCGCGCCGTCGTCGAGGCCGTGCAGCCCGAACAGCGGAACGGTGTCGGAGTAGCAGAAGTGCGTGTACTGCACCGAGCCGGCCCAGTTGCCGTCCGAGCAGGGCGCCTGCTTCAGCCAGGCCAGCGCGAGCACCGAGGTGGTGAACAGCAGGCAGATCCGCAGCGGGGTCCAGAACAGCGCCCGGCCGGTGACCGCGTGCCGGCCCCACGGCCCGCCGACTGCCTCGCTGGCCTGCGCGGCGACCGGGTCGGCCCACGTGGGGACGACGCGGTCGGGGCCGCCGTCGTCGCGGCCCGCCGTCCGGTCCTCCACCTCCGGAGACGCCGCGGGCCCGTCCGCCGGCTGGGAAGCCGGATCGGACGGGCCCGTGGGTGTCGTGCGCACGCGGGTCAGTCTGCCCGCCGTGCTCAGCCGGGCGGCTGGACCTGCGTGTCGGGGTCGGCCGGCTGCCCCGCCGCCGGACCCTGCCCGCTCGGGTTCGGCCCCGCCGGGTTCGGTCCGGTGGGGATCTGACCCGTGGGGTTCTGACCCGTCTGGTCCTGACCCGTCGTGGTCTGACCCGTCTGGTCCTGGTTCGAGGTCCCGGGGTCGGTCGTGGTCTGCTCCTCGTCCTCGACCTCGGGCTCCGGCGCGGGGGCCTGCGGCACGACCGGCGTCACGGGCTCGGGCACGGGGACCGGCTCCGGCTCGGGCTCGGGGACACCCACACCGGTGTCACCCTTGATGGCCGGCCGGCTCGGCAGCTCCTCCTCCGGGGTGCCGTCCAGCACGGTGTTCATGAACTCCTGCCAGATGGCGCCCGGCAGGCCGGAACCGTAGATGATCGCCCCGTCGGAGTTCTCGATCGGCTGGCTGGGCGAGTCGTTGCCCATCCAGACCGCCGTCGACAGGGACGGCGTGTAGCCGACCATCCAGGCGTCGGAGTTGTCCTGGGCGTTGAGGCCCTGGGTACCGGTCTTGCTGGCGACCTCGCGGCCGCCGGCCAGCGTCCGCTTCGAGTAGGCCGCGACGCCGGTCATGCCGTAGGTGACGTCGTTGGCGACGTCGGTGGTGAACACCTGGTCGCCGGAGTCGCCGGCGTAGTCGAGGAGGACGGCGCCCTCGCCGTCGGTCACCCGCGCGACGAAGAACGGCTCGTGCTCGACGCCGCCGTTGGCCAGCGTGGCGAACCCGTGCGCCTGGTCGATCGGCCGCATCTCGTACTGGCCGATGCCGATCGAGGCGCCGGTGAAGCCGGTCTCGGGGTCGGCGAGGGTGGTGTCGCCGGCCATCGTGGTGCCCTGCGGCCAGGTCTCGGGCAGCCCGGTCGCCTCGAGGACGTTCTCGCGCACCTTCTCCGCGCCCACCTCGTAGGCCAGGCCGTAGTAGGTGGTGTTCAGCGAGCGGGTCATCGCCTCCATGAGCGTGCAGGCCGCGCACGAGGCACCACCGGAGTTGCTCACCGGCAGGTCCGGCCGGTCCGGGAACTCCTGCGGCGAGCTGCCGTCCCGGCGGGCGGTGACGCTGATGCCCTCCTCCAGGGCGGTGGCCAGCACGTAGGGCTTGACCGACGAGCCGGGCTGGCGCAGCGCCTGCGCGTAGTCGATCGCGCCGTCGCCGGCGCCGATCGGCCCGCCGTAGTAGGCCTTGACCGCTCCGCTGCGCGGGTCGATCGCGACCAGCGCCTCACGCAGCCCCTCCGGCTCACCGGTCATCACCTCGTCGACGGCGGCCAGCGCGGCGTCCTGCGCCCGCTTGTCCACCGTCGTGATGATCCGCAGGCCACCGGCCCGGATCTGCTGCTCGTCGTACCCCTTGGCCTCGAGCTCGGTGATGGCCCGCTGCACGACCAGGCCCTCCGGGCCGCCGGGGATGCCGAGGTTCGAGCCGGTCCGGGGGAGCGCCGGCGGGTAGACGGAGGCGTCCCGCTCGGCCTGCGTCAGCCAGCCCTCGTCGACCATCGCGTCGAGGACCAGGGCCCAGCGGTCCTGGGCGCCCTCGGGGTTGGTCTCCGGGTCGTAGCTCGAGGGGCTGCGCACCTGGACGGCGAGCACGGCGCCCTGCTGCGCGGTCAGCTGCGCGGCCGGCACCCCGAAGAAGGTGTTCGCCGCGGCCTCGATGCCGTAGGCGCCGCGGCCGAAGTAGATGGTGTTCAGGTAGTTCTCGAGGATCTCGTCCTTCTCGTACTGGTTGTCCAGCTTGACGGCGAGGAAGAGCTCCTGGAACTTGCGGCTGAACGTCTGGTCCTGGGTCAGGAACGCGTTCTTGACGTACTGCTGGGTGATGGTCGAGCCACCCTGCGTCGATCCACCGGTGAGGTTGTTCCACGCGGCCCGGACGATGCCGGTGAACGAGATGCCGGGGTCGGAGTAGAAGCTGCGGTTCTCCGCGGCCAGGATGGCGTTCCGCGCCGCCTCGGAGACCTGCTCGAGGCCGACGTTCGTGCGGTTCTCCGCCCCCAGGCGGGCCATCTCGGTGGTGCCGTCGGCGTAGTAGACGACGGTGGTCTGGGCGTTCTGCACGGAGTCGGGGTCGGGGACCTCGGTCGTGGCGTAGACGACCCCGACGAAGACGCCGAGGAGGAGGAAGAGGCCGGCGATCGCCGCCACCAGCGCCTTCAGCCGGCGGCGCCCCTTCTGTTTCTTGGTGCGCACCGCCTTGCCGGCGGGCTTGCCGCCGGGGCGGCCGGCCGGCCGGCCCGTGCGCGGTCCGGCGCCGCCGCTGCGGGCCGCCG
>NZ_JALPKQ010000074.1:0-16876 GCF_051383655.1 Geodermatophilus sp. CPCC 205761 | reverse complement strand
AAAGGGGTTGTTACTTGGCACTGACTTTCGGCACGCTGTTGAGTTCTCAAGGAGCGGACGCGCAACGACCAGACCCTCGCGGGCTTCGTCCCTGGCGGCTTTGACCTACTGTACGCCGTTCTCGGATCTCCGCACCCCGGGGGGCGCTGTCCGCCGGGCCTCCCGGCCCCGTCCGGCGCGTAGAGAACCATACACGACCTCCCGCGGGGGCGTGCAACTCGGCGAGGGGCGTCCCCCGTCACACCCGGCCCCGTCCCGGGGCCCGCCCTGAGCCGGCGAAGGGTGGGGAGGACGGGGTCCTTCGTCAGAGGCCCAGGAAGCCCTCGATCCCGACCGTCAGGCCGGGCCGCCCGCGGACCTCGCGGACCGCCAGGAGGACCCCCGGCATGAAGGAGGCCCGGTCGTAGGAGTCGTGCCGCAGGGTCAGCGTCTCCCCCGCGGAGCCCATGAGCACCTCCTGGTGCGCGACCAGGCCGGTGAGCCGGACGGCGTGCACGGCGACGCCCTCCACGTCGGCGCCGCGCGCGCCGGGGAGCGAGTCGGTGGTGGCGTCCGGCGAGGGCGGCATGCCCGCGGCCCGGCGGGCGGCGGCGACCAGCCGGGCGGTGCGGACCGCCGTCCCCGAGGGGGCGTCGACCTTGTTCGGGTGGTGCAGCTCGACCACCTCGACCGAGGGGAAGAAGCGGGCCGCCTCCTGGGCGAAGCGCATGAGCAGCACCGCACCGATGCCGAAGTTCGGCGCGATGACCACGCCCAGCTCCGGCTTGGGCTCCAGCCACTCCGCGACGGTGGCGAGCCGGGCCTCGTCGAACCCCGTGGTCCCGACGACGCAGTGGATGTCGTTGTCGATGCAGAACCGGATGTTGTCCATGACGACGTCGGGACGGGTGAAGTCCACGGCGACCTGCGCGCCGGCGTTGGCGAGGTCGAACAGCCAGTCCCCGGAGTCGACCATGGCGACGAGCTCGAGGTCGTCGGCCGCGTTGACCGCCTTGACCACCTCGGTGCCCATGCGCCCCCGCGCACCGAGGACGCCCACCGCGAGGCGGGGACCCTCGCCCGTCGTCTCCGTCGCTGCCTGCTGGTCGGTGGTGGGGGTGCTCACGGTCACAGGGTCAGGTTTCCCGGCCGGACCGGCGGATGCAAGGCAGCCCGCAGGTCAGCGCCGCGACCGCCGCTCCAGGCCGGCCCACGCGAGCAGCCCGGCCAGGACGCCGACGGCGTCGGCCACCCAGTCCGCCACGGACGCCGACCGCTCCAGCGGGGTGAGCCCCTGGACCACCTCGCTCACCGCCGCGTAGAGCAGCAGCAGGGCGGCCAGCACCCGGGCGCGGATGCCGGCCCATCGTCCGCTCGCCGCGAGGACGGCGAACAGCACCAGGTGCACCACCTTGTCCACGCCGGGCGGCGCGGCGGGGACGTCGTCCGCCGGGGCGAACAGCACGGCGAGGGAGACCAGCACCGCCACGGCGAACACGCCGCGCGACAGCGCGCCGTGGACGGCGAGCGCGGGCCCGCGACGGCGCATCAGAGCCGGTCGAGCTCGGACTCGCGGTAGGGCCCGACGACCGCGAGGCAGGTCTCCCGGGTCAGCAGGTCGGCCGCCACGGTGCGGACCTGGGCCTCGTCGACGGCGTCCAGCCGGTCGAGCACCTCGCGCACCGACAGGTACTCGCCGTAGGAGAGCTCGCTCTTGCCCAGCCGGCTCATCCGGGACCCGGTGTCCTCCAGGCCCAGGACCAGGCCGCCCTTGAGCTGGCCGCGACCGCGGGCCACCTCCTCGGCCGTCAGCCCGTCGGCGGCGACGCGCGCGAGCTCCTCGCGGACCAGCCGCAGCACCTCGGGCACCCGCTTCGGCGAGCACCCCGCGTACACGGAGAAGGCGCCGGTGCCGGCGTAGTGGGTGAGGGCCGACCCGACGCTGTAGACCAGGCCCCGCTTCTCCCGGATCTCCTGGAACAGCCGCGAGCTCATGCCCCCGCCCACCGCCGTCTCCAGGACGGCCGCGGCGTAGCGCCGGTCGTCGAGCCGGCCGATGCCGACCGACCCGAGCAGCAGGTGCGTCTGCTCGGTGCGCCGCCGGATCAGGCCGGTCGGCCGCGCTGGGCTCGTGGCACCGGCCGGCTCGCCGCGCCGCAGCGGCGCCGGTGCCCCGGGTCCCGAGAGCCGGTCACCGAAGGCGGCGGCCACCAGGTCGAGGACCTGCCGGTGGTCGACCCGGCCGGCCGCGGTGACCACGATCGACGGGACGACGTAGCGCTGCCGGTACCAGCCGTCGACGTCCTCGCGCGTCAGGCCCTCGATCGACTCGACCGTGCCGAGGACCGAGCGGCCCAGCGCGGTGTCGCCGAACAGGGTCTCGGCGAAGAGGTCGTGCACGGCGTCGGCGGGCTCGTCGTCGCGCATGGCGATCTCCTCGAGCACCACCGTGCGCTCGGACTCGAGGTCGGCCGCGGTGTTGAGCGCGTCGGTGACCAGGTCCCCGAGGAGCGTCATCGCCAGCGGGAGGTCGCTGGCGAGCACGTTCGCGTAGTAGCAGGTGTGCTCCTTCGCGGTGAACGCGTTCATCTCACCGCCGACGGCGTCCATGGCCGTCGCGATCTCCAGCGCGCTCCGGGTCGCCGTCCCCTTGAACAACAGGTGCTCGAGGAAGTGCGAGGAGCCCGCCACGGGATCGGTCTCGTCACGGGAGCCGACGCCGACCCAGATGCCGACGGTCGCCGACAGCACGCCGGGCATCGTCTCGGTCAGGACCCGGAGGCCGCCGGGCAGCACGGTCCGCTCCACCCGGCCGCCGACCTCGTCGACGTCGAGGACGACGGTCTGCCCGACACCGGCCGGGGCCGGGACGGGCGTCGCTGCGCCCGTCCCGGCCCCGGTCACGGCCTGCTCGGTACTCACGCCTCCGCGGGAGCGGACTCGGCCGGGGCCTCGGCCGCCGGGGCGGCGTCGCCGGAGCCGTCGCCCTCGGCCGCGACCGGCACGAGGCTGATCTTGCCGCGGGCGTCGATGTCGGTGATCTCGACCTGCAGCTTGTCGCCGACGTTGACGACGTCCTCGACCTTGGCGATCCGCTTGCCGGCACCGAGCTTGCTGATGTGCACCAGCCCGTCCTTGCCCGGCAGCAGCGAGACGAAGGCGCCGAACGGCGTGGTCTTCACGACGGTGCCGAGGAAGCGCTCGCCCACCTTCGGCATCTGCGGGTTGGCGATCGCGTTGATCCGGTCCACCGCCGCCTGGGCCGAGGGGCCGTCGGAGGCGCCGACGTAGATCGTGCCGTCGTCCTCGATGGTGATGTCCGCGCCGGTCTCGTCCTGGATCGCGTTGATCATCTGGCCCTTGGGGCCGATGACCGCGCCGATCTTGTCGACCGGGATGCGCACCGTGGTCACCCGTGGGGCGTAGGGGCTCATCTCGTCGGGGCCGTCGATGGCCTCGCCCATGACGTCGAGGATGTGCAGCCGGGCCGCGCGGGCCTGGGTCAGCGCCTGGGCGAGGACGTCGGAGGGGATGCCGTCGAGCTTCGTGTCCAGCTGGAGGGCCGTGACGAAGTCCTTGGTGCCGGCGACCTTGAAGTCCATGTCACCGAAGGCGTCCTCGGCGCCGAGGATGTCGGTCAGCGCGACGTACTCGGTCTTGCCGTCCACCTCGTCGGACACCAGGCCCATCGCGATGCCGGCGACCGGCGCCTTCAGCGGCACACCGGCGTTGAGCAGCGCGAGGGTCGAGGCGCAGACCGAGCCCATGGACGTCGAGCCGTTGGAGCCCAGCGCCTCGGACACCTGCCGGATCGCGTAGGGGAACTCCTCGCGGTCGGGCAGGACCGGCAGCAGCGCCCGCTCGGCGAGCGCACCGTGGCCGATCTCACGGCGCTTGGGCGAGCCGACCCGGCCGGTCTCACCGGTGGAGTACGGCGGGAAGTTGTAGTTGTGCATGTACCGCTTGCGCGTCTCGGGCGAGAGCGTGTCCAGCTGCTGCTCCATGCGGAGCATGTTCAGCGTGGTGATGCCCAGGATCTGGGTCTCGCCCCGCTCGAACAGCGCCGAGCCGTGCACGCGGGGCACGACCTCCACCTCGGCCGACAGCGGGCGGATGTCGGTCAGCCCGCGGCCGTCGATGCGGACCTTGTCGCGCAGGATGCGCTGGCGGACGACCTTCTTGGTGAGCGCGCGGAAGGCGCCGGAGATCTCCTTCTCGCGGCCCTCGAACTGGCCGGCCAGCGCGGCCTTGACCTCGTCCTTGAGCGCATCGGTGGCCGCCTCGCGGTCCTGCTTGCCGGCGATGGCCTGCGCCTCGGCGAGCCGTCCGGCGGCGAAGGACTCGACGGCGGCGTAGACGTCGTCCTGGTAGTCGAGGAAGCGGGGGAACTCCGCGACCGGCTTGGCGGCCTTGGCGGCCAGCGCGCTCTGCGCCTCGCACAGCGCCTTGATGAACGGCTTGGCGGCCTCGAGGCCCTGCGCGACGACCTCCTCGGTCGGGGCGGGGGCGCCGCCGGCGACCAGCTGGACCGTCTTCTCGGTGGCCTCGGCCTCGACCATCATGATCGCGACGTCGCCGTCCGGGAGGACGCGACCGGCCACCACCATGTCGAAGACGGCGTCGGCCAGCTCGGTGTGGGTCGGGAAGCCCACCCACTGGCCGTTGATCAGCGCGACGCGGGTGCCGCCGACCGGCCCGGAGAAGGGCAGGCCGGAGAGCTGGGTGGACGCCGAGGCGCCGTTGATCGCCAGCACGTCGTACAGGTGGTCGGGGTCCAGCGACAGGACGGTGATGACGACCTGGACCTCGTTGCGCAGGCCCTTGGCGAAGGTCGGGCGCAGCGGGCGGTCGATCAGCCGGCAGGTGAGGATCGCGTCCTCCGACGGGCGGCCCTCGCGGCGGAAGAACGAGCCGGGGATGCGCCCGGCGGCGTACATCCGCTCCTCGACGTCGACCGTCAGCGGGAAGAAGTCGAACTGCTCCTTGGGCTGGCGGCCGGCCGTGGTGGCCGACAGCAGCATGGTGTCGCCCGTGGTGACGACGACCGAGCCGGCGGCCTGGCGGGCCAGGCGACCGGTCTCGAAGGTGACGCTGCGGCTGCCGAAGCTGCCGTTGTCGATGACCGCCGTGGCGGTGGTGACCCCGTCCTCGGGGTCGAACTCGGCCGCGGTGGTGTTCTGGGTGGTGGGTGCGGACACGTCGTCCTCTTCCTACGTCGCATGCGGCGACGTCCTCTTCGTGGCGTCCTGCGCCGAACTGCGCCCGGGGTGACCGGTCTTCGATCGAAGCCCACGGGAGGGGTTCCCCTCCGCGGGGAGGGGCATGCCCGGGGGCCACTACCGAGGACCGACCAGCGTGGGGGGTCCGGCTCGGGAGGCCGGGGGTCTCGTGGGGCGGGTGCCCGACGAGAGAGGGGACCGTCCCGGCGGGACGGTCCCCTCGTCGTGCTTACCGGCGCAGACCGAGCCGCTCGATGAGCGAGCGGTACCGGCTGATGTCGGTCTTCGCCAGGTAGTTCAGCAGCCGGCGACGACGGCCGACCAGCAGGAGCAGGCCCCGCCGGCTGTGGTGGTCGTGCTTGTGCTGCTTGAGGTGCTCGGTGAGGTCGCTGATCCGGCGGGTCAGCATCGCGACCTGCACCTCGGGCGAACCCGTGTCCTTCTCGACCGTGGCGTACTCGGTCATGATCTGCTGCTTGGTCGCGCTGTCGAGCGCCATGGACGGCCTCCTGGGCAGGTCACGTGTGGCCCCCGGTCTGGGTCACGGGGGCAGGCTGCACACACGTCGGGGATGCCGACGTCCCCCCAAGGTTACACACCGGCGTCGGACGGTCCCCGGGACGCCGGAGGACCGCGGTGTCACAGCCCGAGGACCGACCGGGTCTCGGCGACGTCCCGGTCCATCGCGGCCACCAGCTCGCCGACGTCGGAGAACGCGAGCATCGGGCGCAGCCGCTGGACGAACTCCACGCCCACGTGCTCGCCGTAGAGGTCGCCCTCGAAGTCGAGCAGGAAGGCCTCGACCGTCCGGCGGGTCCCCTGGAAGGTGGGGTTGGTCCCCACCGAGATGGCGGCCGGCGAGGTGCTGCGGGTGGCTCCGGTCCGGGGGTCGCGGATGACCAGCGCCCCGGCGTAGACGCCGTCGGCGGGGATCGCGGTGAACGGCGGGGACTCCACGTTCGCCGTCGGGTAGCCCAGCTCCCGGCCGCGGCGGTCCCCCCGGACGACGACGCCCTCGATGCGGTGCGGCCGGCCCAGCGCGCGGGCCGCCGGGACCATGTCGCCGGCCGCCACGCAGGCCCGGATGTAGGTCGAGGAGATGGTGATCTCGCCGTCGGCCGAGGTGTCCCCCGTCAGGGCCACCCCCTCGACGCTGAAGCCGAACCGGCGGCCCTCCTGGGTCAGCGTGGTGACGGTGCCCGCGGCCCGGTGCCCGTAGGTGAAGTTCTCCCCCACCACCACCGACGCCGTGTGCAGCCGCTCGACCAGGACCGTGTGGGTGAACGTCTCCGGGGACAGCCGCATGAAGTCCTGCGTGAACGGCAGCACGCACATCGCGTCGACCCCGAGGGCGGCGACCAGCTCGGCCTTGCGGTCCATCGAGGTGAGGATCGCCGGGTGCGAGCCGGGGCGGACCACCTCGGAGGGGTGCGGGTCGAAGGTGAGGAGCAGGCACGGGCGGCCCATCGCCCGCGCCCGCTCCACGGCGGTGCCGATCAGCATCTGGTGGCCGCGGTGGACGCCGTCGTACATCCCGACGGTGACCACGGTCCGGCCGAGGTCAGCCGGGGTGGCCTCCAGCCCGCGCCAGCGGAGCAATGCCGGTTCCCGCCCCGCGCTCAGGCGACCCGGTGCAGCCAGCCGTGGGTGTCGGGCACCCGGCCGTGCTGGATGTCGAGGAGGTGCCCGCGCAGCGCCATGGTGAGCGGCCCGGGCTCGCCGTCGCCGACCACGAAGTCGCCGGTGCGGGCCTTCACCTCGCCGACGGGGGTGATCACGGCCGCCGTTCCGCAGGCGAAGGTCTCGGTGACCGTGCCGTCGGCGACGCCGGCCCGCCACTCGTCGACGCTGAACCGCCGCTCGGTGACCCGGTGCCCCATCTCGCGGGCGACGGTGATGAGCGAGTCCCGGGTGATGCCCGGCAGGAGGGTGCCGGTCAGCTCGGGCGTGACCAGCTCAGCGTCGTCGCCGGAGCCGAGGACGAAGAACAGGTTCATCCCGCCCATCTCCTCGACGTAGCGCTTCTCCACCGCGTCGAGCCACACGACCTGGTCGCAGCCGGCCTCGATCGCCTGCTCCTGGGCCAGCAGGCTGGCGGCGTAGTTGCCGGCGCACTTCACGTCGCCGGTCCCGCCGGGAGCGGCCCGGATGTAGTCCTCGGACAGGTAGACCGACACCGGGTGGACCCCGCGCGGGAAGTACGCGCCCGCCGGGCTGGCGATGACCAGGAAGAGGTACTCGTGGGCCGGCCGGACGCCGAGGAACGGCTCGGTCGCCAGCTGGTAGGGCCGCAGGTAGAGCGTCTGGTCGGGGCCCGTGGGGACCCAGTCGCGGTCGGCGTCGACCAGCGCGTCGACCGCGGCCAGGAAGGCCTCCTCGGGCACCGGCGGCATCGCCAGCCGCCGGG
Organism: Geodermatophilus sp. CPCC 205761; assembly: GCF_051383655.1. Taxonomy (NCBI): domain Bacteria; kingdom Bacillati; phylum Actinomycetota; class Actinomycetes; order Geodermatophilales; family Geodermatophilaceae; genus Geodermatophilus; species Geodermatophilus sp. CPCC 205761. The sequence continues at coordinate 9,271 of NZ_JALPKQ010000074.1, read as the reverse complement.
CACCGCGGACGAAGCGGGCCGCGTTGGCCTCGGGCCGGAAGGTGGCGACGCTGCCGTCGGGCTGGGCGTAGGCCTTGAGCCCCTCGAAGATCGACTGGGCGTAGTGCAGCGCGGCCGTGGCCGGGTCCATCTGCAGCGGCGCGTACGCGGTCAGCCGGGCGTCGTACCAGCCCTCACCGGCGCGGTAGCGCGCGACGAACATCGAGTCGGTGAAGTACCGGCCGAAGCCGGGGTCGGCCAGCAGCGCGTCCCGCTCGGCCGCAGGGCGCCGCCGCACGTCCTCCACGACCACCGGCACGCCCTCGGAGAAGACCCGGGAGGAGGTACGGCTGTCGGCGAGCGTGTCGGTCATGGCTCCCACCTTGCGGCGTGCAGGGATCAACGGGCGGCGCCCGACGGCTTGCCGGGCCCGCTGGTCCACCCTAGCCCGGCCCGGCAGCGGGCCGACGACGACCGCCGCCGGCCCGCCCCGCCGTCAGACCTGCTGCCCCTGGCCGGCCTTCGGGCCGGCGGACTCGAGCACCTCGTAGCTCCACAGGTGGCTGGAGGTGGCGGCGGCCGGCGCCAGGGTGTCGCCGCCGCCGGAGTGGGCGCGGTCGAAGTCCTGGCTGGACTGCCACGCCTCGTAGGCCTCCTGGCTGCTCCAGCGCGTGTAGACGAGGTACTGGTCGGTGCCCTCCTGGGGCCGCAGCAGCTCGAACCACTCGAAGCCCGGGGTCTCCTCCACCGCACCCGCCCGCCCGCGGAAGCGCTCCTCGAAGCGGGCCTGCTTGTCCGGCGGCACGGTGATCGCGTTGATCTTGACGACGCTCATGGCCCTCCCCTTCCCGGCCCGGCGGAGGGTCAATCCCCCATGCTGGCTCCGTGGACGCCACGCGCACGACCGACCTCGGCTTCGCCCGGCTGGACCCCGACCGCGCGGCACGCACCGGCACGCCGGAGGTCGTCTACGCCGCGGGGAAGACCCCGGAGCAGACGGTGGCCTGCCTCGCCGCCCTCCTGGCGGACACCGGGACCGCGTGGGCCACGCGGGTGGACGATGCGACGAGGGAGGCCGTCCGCTCCCGCTGGCCCGACGCCGTCGTCGATCCCGAGGCCCGCTGTGTGGCCGTCGGGGCGCTGCCGGCGCCCGTCGGGCAGGTGGTGGTGCTCACCGCCGGGACGTCGGACGGCCCGGTCGCCGCCGAGGTGGCGTTCACCCTCGCCACCTCCGGCGTGGGCAGCCGGCGGGTCGACGACGTCGGCGTGGCCGGCGTGCACCGGGTGCTGGCCGTCGTCCCCGACCTCGCCGCGGCCGACGCGGTGGTCGTCGTCGCCGGGATGGACGGCGCCCTGCCCAGCGTGGTCGCCGGCCTGACCGACCGGCTGGTGGTCGCGGTGCCGACGTCGGTGGGCTACGGCGCGGCGTTCGAGGGGCTGGCCGCGCTGCTGACCATGCTCACCGCCTGCGCGCCCGGGGTCCTCGTGGTGAACATAGACAACGGCTTCGGCGCCGGGGTGGCCGCCGCGCGCATCGTGCGCAGCCGTCAGCGGTAGCGGACCGGGTCCGGCAGCAGCTCGTTCATCGACCCCGACCGGAACCCGCGGGGGTCGACCTCCACCCGGTCGAACCCGATGACCACGGCCAGCACCTCGGGCCGGTCCGTGAGCGCCGCGACGGCGGCGGCGTCCACCTCGACCCGGGCGGTGTCCCGGCCCGCCACGGCCCCGAGGTCGCGCACCCGGAGGTCCCGGACCGGCACGCCGGCGGCGACCAGGGCGCCCCGCAGCGCCGACTCGGCGGCCTCGACCCGGGCCAGCCGCTCGGCCGACACCGGCACCCCGTAGGCGATCCGGCTGGCCAGGCAGGCGGCGGCGGGCTTGTCGGCCAGCGGCAGCCCCCAGCGGCGGGCGGCGGCGCGGACGTCGTCCTTGGTCAGGCCGGCCCGGGCCAGGGGCGCCCAGGCACCCCGCTCGGCGGCCGCCCGTATGCCGGGCCGGAAGCCGGCGCGGAGGTCGTCGGCGTTGGTGCCGGTGACGACGTCGGCGATGCCGAGGCGCGCGGCCAGGGGCGCGAGGACGTCGACCAACTCGGTCTTGCAGAAGGCGCAGCGGTCGCCGGCGTTGGCGACGTAGCCGGGCCGGGAGAGCTCGTCGGTGCGCGGCTGCTCGTGCCGCACCCCGAGGGAGGCGGCGAAGTCGGCGGCCGCGGCGCGCTCGGCGGCGGGCAGGCTGGGCGAGACGGCGGTCGCGGCCACCACCCGGCCGGGCCCGAGCGTCCGCGCGGCGGCGGCCAGGAGCGTGCCGGAGTCGACCCCGCCGGAGAAGGCCACGAGCACATCGGGCAGGGGCGCGAGCAGCGCCGTCAGGGCCGCCAGGCGCCCGTCGAGGTCCGTCACGGGAGGCACGGTGCCACGCCGGTCATCCCGGCGGGAAGCCGACCGCGACCCGGGCCGTCGGACCGGCGTCCTCGACCAGGGCGACCAGCCGGCCGTCGCCGTCGATCGCGGCGTGCAGGCCGGGCGTGCCGGTGGCGGGGACCCGCTGGCCGTGGCCGAGGGCGCGCGCCTCGTCGGCGGTGAGCACCCGCTCGGGGAAGACCAGGCGGGCGGCGTCGGGAAGGCCGAGGACGCCCGGTCCCCCGGCGCCGGCCAGCGCCGCGGCCGCCTCCTCCACCGGCGCGGCCCGGTCGACGGCGAACGGTCCCGACGCGGTGCGGCGCAGTGCGGCGAGGTGGCCCCCGACGCCCAGGGCGGCGCCGGCGTCGCGGGCGATCGCGCGGACGTAGGTGCCGGCGGTGCAGCCGACCGTCACGTCGACGTCGACCAGCTCGGGGGTGGGCCGGGAGACGCGGTGCACGTCGAGCCGGTGCACGGTGACCGCCCGCGGCTCGAGCACCACCTCCTCGCCGGCCCGGACCCGGTCGTAGGACCGCCGGCCGGCGACCTTGACCGCGCTCACCGAGGAGGGCACCTGCAGCAGCGGCCCGGTCTGCGCCGCCAGCGCGGCGGCGACCGCGGCGTCGTCGAGGTGGGCGGCGGACGTGGTGCTCAGCACCTCGCCCTCGCGGTCGTCGGTCACCGTCGCCTGGCCCAGCCGGATGGTGGCCTCGTAGGTCTTGTCGTGGCCGCCGAGGTACCCGAGCAGCCGGGTGGCGGCGCCCACACCGAGGACCAGCAGACCGGTCGCCATCGGGTCGAGCGTCCCGGCGTGCCCGACCCGGCGCACCGACAGCACCCGGCGGGCGCGCGCGACGACGTCGTGGGAGGTCACGCCGCCGGGCTTGTCGACCAGCAGGAGGCCCGGGGGGACGTCGGCGTCGGGGCGTCGGCTCACACCGTCACCGTGTCAGGTGCGGTCAGCCACCGGTCGCCCGCCACCCGCACCAGGACGGCGACCAGGCGCAGCGCGATGAAGAGCGTGAGCCCGGCCCACACCCCGGCCAGCCCCCAGCCCAGCGGGACGGCGAGCAGCGACAGCGGCACGAAGCCGACGAGGGCCGCCCCGATCGTCACCGTGCGCAGGTAGCCGACGTCGCCGGCCCCCATGAGCACGCCGTCGAGCGCGAACACCACGCCGGCCAGCGGCTGCATGCCGGCGAGGAACCACCACGCCACGCCGGCCTCGGCCACGACCGCGGGGTCGTCGGTGAACAGCGGCGGGACCACCGGCCGCAGCGCCAGGAGCACGGCGGCGACCAGCACCCCGGTGCCCAGCCCCCAGAGGCTGACCCGCCGGGCGGTGCTGCGGGCGTCGGCGAGGCGGCCGCCGCCGAGCGCCTGGCCGACGAGGGTCTGCGCCGCGATCGCGTAGGCGTCGAGCACCAGGGCGAGGAAGAAGAACAGCTGGACGGCGATCTGGTGCGCGCCGAGCTCCGCGGTGCCGGCGCGGGCCACGACGCCGGTGGCCACCAGGAACGCCAGCTGCAGGACGGCGGCGCGCAGCAGCAGGTCGCGGCCGATGACCAGCTGGGCCCGCAGCGCCGCCGCGCGCGGCCGCCGGCCGACGTCCTCCCGCAGGATGGCGCGGACGAAGAGGGCGGCCGAGACCGCCTGGCCGGCGACGTTGGCGACCGCCGAGCCGGGCAGCCCCAGGCCGGCCACGTGCACCAGCAGGGGGCAGAGCACGAGGCTCACCAGGCTGCCGGCGAGCACGTAGCGCATGGGCCGGCGGAGCTCCTGCACGCCGCGCAGCCAGCCGTTGCCGGCCAGGGAGACCAGCAGCAGCGGTGCCCCGAGGCTCGCGATGCGCAGCCAGGTCTCCCCCGCCGCGGCGACCGGCCCGGCACCGCCGGCCAGCACCCGGGTCAGCGGGCCGGCCAGCAGCTGGAAGACCAGCAGCACGGCTCCGCCCAGGGCCAGGGCCAGCCAGGTGGCCTGCACGCCCTCGGCGACCGCGCCGGCCCGGTCACCGGCCCCGGCCCGGCGGGCGGCGCGGGCGGTCGTGCCGTAGGCGAGGAAGTTGAGCAGCGCGGCGGCCCAGGCCAGCAGCGCGCCGCCGACGGCGAGGCCCCCCAGCGCGACCGTGCCCAGGTTGCCGACGACGGCGGTGTCGACCAGCAGGTAGAGCGGCTCCGCGGCCAGCACGACCAGGGCCGGCGCCGCCAGCGCGAGGACCGAGGGCGGGCGGGTCACGCCTCGAGCTGGGTCCGGATGCGCCGCACCGTGGTCTCGCGGTCCGCGGCGGAGGTGAAGCCCGCGGCGGCGCGGTGGCCGCCACCGCCCAGGGCCACGGCGACGCGGGCGACGTCGGTGGCGCCGCGCGAGCGCAACGAGACCGACCACGAGCCGTCGTCCTGCCCCTTGAGCACGCAGGCGACGTCGGCCTCCTGCGTGGAGCGGACGACGTCCACCAGCGCCTCGAGCTGCTCCCCCGGCAGGCCGTGCTCGGCGGCCTCGGCAGTGCTCGACCAGGTCCACACCAGGCCGGCGCCGACGTCGGGTTCGAGCACGGCCCGGCCGGCGACGACCGAGAGCAGGCCCAGCCAGCCGAACGGCGCGGTGTCGAACAGCCGCTGGCTGATCGCGGCGTGGTCGATGCCGGTCGCCAGCAACCGGGCGGCGAGACCGTGGGTGTCGGGTCGGGTGTTGCCGAACCGGAAGGACCCGGTGTCGGCGGCCAGGCCCGCGTAGAGGCAGGTGGCCAGCCGCTCGTCGAGGCTGACGCCGAGCCCGTCGAGCAGGTCGGCGACGAGCGCGACGGTCGCCGGTGCGGCCGGGTCGACGACGCGCACGTCCCCGAAGCCCGGGTTGCTGGCGTGGTGGTCGACGACGACGGAGGTCCCGGCGCGCTCCAGCAGGACCGCCAGCTCACCCAGCCGGCCCGGGGAGGCGGCGTCCAGGCTGACGAAGACGTCCGGGGAGCCGGGCACGTCCGACGACGGCACCAGCCCCTCGGCACCGGGCAGCCAGGCGAGTGAGGCGGGCAGCACGAAGGGCTCCGGGAAGGTGGCCAGCACGCGGGCTCCGCGGCGACGGAGGCCCTCGGCCAGGGCGAGCGTGCTGCCCAGCGCGTCGGCGTCGGGCTGCACGTGACCGGAGAGGACCACGGTGGCCGACGACGCCGCCGCCTCGGCGAGGACGGCGGCGGCGCGGTCGGTCAGCTCGGTGCCCGGCGGGATCGCGATCGTCACGCCGAGGGACCGGGGTCGGCGACCGGAGGGGCGTCCTGCTCCTCGGTCACCTTGCCCCCGCCGACCGGGTAGGCGGAGTCGGCGGCGTCCGGCTCGTCGGAGGTGATGCTGGGGGCGTCGCCGATCGCTCCCTGCTTGCCGCCCTGGGTCGGGTCGCCGGAGTCGGGGACGTCGCGCCCGCCGAGCTGCGAGCGGCCCTGCCCCTCGTCGGGCAGGCGGGGGTCCGGGTCGTTCTCGCTCACGAGGCACTCCTGGTCCGGGCGGGCACGTCGACCACGTCATCGGCAGTTCCGAGGTCGTCGGTGTCGTCGTCGTCCTCGGCCGGGTGCCGGTACGGGTCGGGCTCGCCGGCGTAGGCCTTGCCCTCCCGGATCCGGGCGAGCTCGGCGTCGGCGTGCCGGACCCGCTCCAGCGCGGCGTCGAGCTCGCGGGCGGTGTCGGGCACGTGGTCGGCGACGAAGGTCAGCGTCGGGACGAACTTGATCCCGGTCTGCTTCCCCACCGCGGAGCGCAGCACGCCGGTCGCCGACGCCAGTGCCTTCGCGGAGTCCTCGACCGCGGCGGCGTCGCCGTACACGGTGTAGAAGACGGTCGCCTCGCGGAGGTCGCCGGTCACCCGCGTGTCGGTGACGGTGACCATGCCCAGCCGGGGGTCCTTGATCTGCATCTCGATCGCGGCGGAGACGATCTGGCGGATGCGCACCGCCAGCTTGCGGGCGCGGGCCGGGTCGGCCATCGGACCTCCTGGGTCGGGGCGTCCAGGGGACGCCGAACGGACGGTGGGATCTGGCCCCCGGTGGCCTCGGCCGGTTCCGAGCCGGGGGCAGGGCTCCTCAATCGGTGTCGGAGAACAGCTGCCGGTGCGTCGAGAGCAGCGTCACCTCCGGCCGCTCGGCCAGCAACCGCTCGCAGGCGTCGAGCACGTCGGCGACCTGGCCGGCGTCGGCGGCCACGGTGGCCACCCCGACCTGGACGCGGCGGTGCAGGTCCTGGTCGCCGACCTCGGCGGCGGCCACGGCGAAGCGGCGCCGCAGTTCGGCGACGATCGGCCGGACGACGGCGCGCTTGCCCTTGAGCGAGTGGACGTCACCGAGCAGCAGGTCGGCGCTGAGCGTGCCGGTGAAGATGAGGACCCTCCTGCCACCCGCCACTCGCACGCACGCGGCGGGCCCCTGCAGGAGGGCCAACGGACTCACCTGCAGGGGCCGCCTCAGCTACCTCAGTCGCGCGGGATCTCGCGCATCTCGAAGGTCTCGATCACGTCGTCGACCTTGATGTCGTTGAACGACCCCAGGCCGATACCGCACTCGTAGCCCTCGCGGACCTCGGTCGCGTCGTCCTTGAAGCGGCGGAGCGACTCCACCGACAGGTTGTCGGCGACCACGGCACCGTCGCGCAGGAGCCGGGCCTTCGAGTTGCGGACGATCGTGCCGCTGCGGACCAGCGAACCGGCGACGTTGCCGATCTTGGGCACCCGGAAGACCTCGCGGACCTCCGCCGTGCCCAGCTGGACCTCCTCGTAGACCGGCTTGAGCATCCCCTTGAGGGCGGCCTCGATCTCGTCGATGGCCTGGTAGATGACCGTGTAGTACCGGACGTCCACCCCCTCGCGGTTGGCCAGCTCGGTGGCCTGACCCTCGGCCCGGACGTTGAAGCCCAGGACGATGACGTCGTCGGCCAGCGCGAGGTCGATGTCGCTCTTGGTGATGCCGCCGACGCCGCGGTGGATGACCCGCAGCGAGATGTCGTCGCTCACCTCGATCTTCATCAGCGCCTCTTCGAGCGCCTCGACGGTGCCCGAGTTGTCGCCCTTGATGATCAGGTTGAGCTGGCGGGTCTCCTTGAGCGCCGCGTCGAGGTCCTCGAGGCTGATCCGCTTGCGCATGGAGGCGTTCTGCGCGTTGCGGATGCGGGCCTGGCGGCGGTCGGCGATCTGCCGGGCCACCCGGTCCTCCTCGACGACGAGGAACGTGTCACCGGCGCGCGGCACCGAGGTGAGCCCGACGACCTGCACCGGCCGGGAGGGCAGGGCCTCCTTGAGCTTGGTGCCGTGCTCGTCGAGCAGCGACCGGACGCGGCCGTAGGCGTCGCCGGCCACGATCGAGTCGCCCTGGCGCAGCGTGCCGCGCTGGACGAGCACCGTGGCGACGGGGCCGCGGCCCTTGTCCAGCTTGCCCTCGATGACCACGCCCTGCGGGTCCTGCTCGGTGTTGGCGCGCAGGTCGAGCGAGGCGTCGGCGGTCAGCAGGATCGCCGTGAGCAGGTCGTCGAGGCCCTGCCGCGTGGTCGCGGAGACGTCGACGAACATCGTGTCGCCGCCGTACTCCTCGGCCACGAGGCCGTACTCGGTGAGCTGCTGCCGGATCTTGGCGGGGTTGGCCCCCTCCTTGTCGATCTTGTTCACCGCGACCACGATCGGCACCTCGGCGGCCTGGGCGTGGTTGAGCGCCTCGACCGTCTGCGGCATGACGCCGTCGTCGGCCGCCACGACCAGGACGACGATGTCGGTCACCTTCGCGCCACGGGCACGCATCGCGGTGAACGACTCGTGACCCGGGGTGTCGATGAAGGTGATCGGCCGCTCGTTGTGCTCCAGCTCGGTGACGATCTGGTAGGCGCCGATGTGCTGGGTGATGCCGCCGGCCTCGCGGGCGACCACGTTGCTGTGACGCAGGGCGTCGAGCAGCTTGGTCTTGCCGTGGTCGACGTGACCCATGACGGTCACCACCGGCGGACGGGACTCCCAGTCGCCCTCCTCGCCCTCTTCGTCGCCGAAGGTGAGGTCGAAGGTCTCGAGCAGCTCGCGGTCCTCGTCCTCGGGGCTGACCACCTGGATGACCCAGTCGATCTCGGCACCGAGCAGCTGCAGCGTCTCGTCGTTGACCGACTGGGTCGCGGTGACCATCTCGCCCAGGTGGAACAGGGCGGTGACCAGCGCGGCCGGCTGAGCGCCGATCTTCTCGGCGAGGTCGGTCAGCGACGCACCCCGCGGCAGGCGGACGGTCTGTCCGTTGCCGCGCGGCAGCGAGACGCCACCCATGCTGGGTGCCGCCATGGAGTCGAACTCCTGGCGCCGCTGCTTCTTGCTCTTGCGACCGCGGACCGGTCCGCGACCGCCGGGACGCCCGAAGGCACCGGCCGTGCCGGCACCGGAACCACCGCGACCGCGGCCACGACCGCCGCCGCCGCCACCACCACGGAAGCCACCACCGGCGGGCGCGCCGGCGCCGGGGGCACCGCCGCCACCACCCGGACGGAAGCCACCGCCACCGCCACCGCCACCGGGGCCACCACCGGGACGGCCACGGCCTGCGCCGCCGGGCCCGCCGGCACCGGGACGGCCGCCACCGGCCGGCCGCGGCGGCATCATGCCGGGGCTCGGGCGCTGCGGCATCATGCCCGGGTTCGGACGCGGGCCACCGGGACCGGCCGCCGGACGCGGACCACCCGCACCGGGAGCCGGGCGGGGGCCACCCGCACCGGGAGCCGAGCGGGGACCGCCGGGACCCGGACGCGGACCGGCACCGGGACCCGGACGCGGGCCACCGGGACCGGCGGCCGCCGGCCGGGGGCCGGGGGCACCGGGACCGGGGCGCGCCGCGCCGCCGGACGGCGCCGGACGCGGCGCACTGCTGAACGGGGTGTTGCCCGGCCGCGGGG
>NZ_JALPKQ010000073.1:0-17120 GCF_051383655.1 Geodermatophilus sp. CPCC 205761 | reverse complement strand
TCACCCACCTCCTTGGCCCAGAGAACGACATGGCTCCGATCCGCCTCCGGGGCGGCCAGCCCGGCGGCGGCGTCCCCCCGGCCCAGCGCCTCGCCGGCGGCCGCCGCCAGCTCGGCGAACCGGCCGGCGTCGACGTCGCCCGGCGTCGCCGCGAGCCGGTAGCCGGCCGGGGTCCGTGCCACGGCGTCCGGCCCGAGCAGCCGGCGCAGCCGCGAGACGTAGGTCTGCACCGAGGCCTCCGGGTCCGCCGGCGCCGCCTCGCCCCACAGCTCCTCGACGATGCGGTCGACCGACACCGGCCGCCCCGCCTCGGTGAGCAGCAGGCCCAGCAGCACCCGCTGCAGCGGGCTGCCGAGGTCCAGCGGCCGGTCGCCGGGCGAGCGGCGGGCCTCGACCGCGCCGAGCAGCCCGTAGCGCACGCCCGCCTCCTCCCCGTTCCCGTTCCGCGGCCCGGCGAGCTGCGCGTTCAGCGGGCGTCCAGCCGGGGCGGCAGGAGCGTCGCGCCGCGTCGAGGAGCCGTCAAGCGGCCGGGCGCACGGTCTGCCCGTCGCCCCTCCCGCCCGGTGCGGGAGCCGAACCCGAGGAGCACGCCATGTCCCGCATCCTGTTCACCACCATGCCGATGGCCGGCCACCTGCGTCCCGGCCTGCCGATCGCCCAGCAGCTGGTCGCCGACGGCCACGAGGTCGCCTGGTACACCGGCGGCAAGTACCTGCCGCTGGTCGAGAAGGTCGGCGCCACTGCCGTCCGCATGGACCCGGCCCTGGACTTCGACGACGCCGAGATCGACGCCCGGCCCGGCCGCAGGCCCGGCCTCCAGGCGCTCAAGGCGGCGATCCTCGACGTCTTCATCCGGCCGATCCCCGACTGGGTCGCCGAGCTCGACCGCGTCCTCGACGAGTTCGCCCCCGACGTCGTCGTCGCCGAGCAGGGGTTCATGGCCGGCCCGATCGCCGGCGAGCGGCGCGGCATCCCGAGCGTCGTGTTCTCCGTGTCGCCGCTCGGCATCTCCAGCGCCGACGCCCCGCCGTTCGGCACCGGGCTGCTGCCGTCGTCCTCGACGCTGGGCCGGCTGCGGAACCGGTCGCTGAACTGGGCGCTGCGCAGCGTCGTCCTCGCCGAGTGCCAGCGGGCCGCCGAGCAGGTCCGCGCCCGGCTCGGCCTGCCGCCGATGACCAGCTACTTCATGGACTGGGGCGCGCACCTCGCCGACCGCTACCTGGTCCCGAGCGTCCCGGAGTTCGAGTACGAGCGACGCGACCTGCCGGGCACCGTGGAGTTCGTCGGCCCGATGCTGCCCGCCGGCATCGACGACCTCACCCCGCCGCCGTGGTGGGCCGACGTGCTCGCCGCCCGCGCCGCCGGCCGCCCGGTCGTGCTCGTCACCCAGGGCACGATCGCCACCGACCCCCGCAACCTCATCCTGCCGACGGTCGCCGCCCTCGCCGGCCTCGACGCCCTCGTCATCGCCACCGCCATCGGCTTCGACGCCGACGAGGTGCTGCCCGCCGACGACCGCCCGGCCAACCTGCGGGTGACGCCGTTCGTCCCGTTCACCGAGCTGCTCCCGCTGGTCGACGTCATGGTCACCAACGGCGGCTACGGCGGCGTGCAGACGGCGCTGGCCCACGGCGTCCCGCTGGTGGTCGCCGGCCTGACCGAGGACAAGATGGAGGTGTCGGCGCGGGTGACCTGGTCGGGGACCGGCGTGGCGCTGCGGACCGACACCCCCGACCCGCAGCAGGTCCGGGACGGCGTCACCGCGGTGCTGGGCGACCATCGGTTCGGCCGGCGGGCGCGGGAGCTGCAGGCCGTCTACGCCGGCTACGACGGCCCGCGCCGGGCCGCCGCCTCGATCGCGGAGGTCGCGGAGGCCCGCCGTCCGGTGGGCTGACCTCCCGGCCTGCCTGCAGGGTCCCGCCGCGGGCATGCGAGCGGTGGCGGGCAGGGAGGTCCTTCTAGACTCGGTGCGCCACGGGGTGTGGCGCAGCTTGGTAGCGCACCCGCTTTGGGAGCGGGGGGCCGTGGGTTCAAATCCCGCCACCCCGACGTCGCGAGGCCGGTGTGCGTCCCATCCCGCCACCCCGGCCGTCGCGCGCGTGTCTCTAGACTCGTGGGTCGACCCGGCGCTGTCGGACCGGCCCGGCGCCCAACCCCTGTCTGTCGATCGAGGAGCACTGCCGCTGTGAAGAGCACCATCGAGGAACTGGGCCCCACGCGGGTCCGGATGGCGATCGAGGTGCCCTGGGGGGACCTGGACCACGCCTTCGGGGAGGTCTACAAGGAGCTCGGCAAGCAGGTGCGGGTGCCCGGCTTCCGCCCGGGCAAGGTGCCCAACCGGGTGCTCGACCAGCGGATCGGCCGCCCCGTCGTCCTCGAGCAGGTCGTCCAGCACGCCATCCCGGAGGTCTACTCCGAGGTCGTGCGGGAGAACCAGGTCCGCGTCCTGGGCCAGCCCGACATCGAGGTCACCCGCCTCGACGACAACGACACCCTCGCCTTCACCGCCGAGGTCGACGTCGCCCCCAAGATCGACCTGCCGTCGCTGGAGAGCCTGGCCGTGACCGTCGACGACGTCGAGGTCACCGACGAGGAGATCGACCAGCAGGTCACCGTCATGCGGGAGCGGTTCGCCATGCTCACCGCCGTCGACCGCGCGGTGGAGGACGGCGACTTCGTCTCCATCGACCTGGAGGCGACGCTCGACGGCGAGGTGCTCGAGGACGGCACGACCAGCGGCATGTCCTACGAGGTCGGCTCCGGCAACCTCATGGAGGGCCTCGACGACGCCGTCCGCGGGCTGTCGGCCGACGAGTCGAAGACCTTCTCGACCCCGCTGCTGTCCGGCCCGAACGCCGGCGAGACGGCCGAGGTCACCGTCACCGTGCGCTCGGTGAAGACCAAGGAGCTGCCCGAGCTCGACGACGAGTTCGCCTCCACGGCGAGCGAGTTCGACACCCTCGAGGAGCTCCGCGAGGACGTCCGCACCCGGCTGGCCCGCACCAAGGTCCTCCAGCAGGGGGCGCAGGCCCGCGACAAGCTGGTCGAGCACCTGCTCGAGACCGTCGAGGCGCCGATCCCCGAGAACCTCGTCGAGCGCGAGATCGAGTGGCGCAACCAGGCCATGCAGAACGAGCTCCAGCAGGCCGGGATGGACTGGGACGGCTTCCTGTCGATGTCCGGCGTCGAGAGCCGCGAGGCCTACGACACCGACCAGCGCAAGAACATCGAGGAGGCGGTGCGCACCCAGTTCATCCTCGATGCGATCGCCGACGCCCGTGAGGTCACCGTCGACAACGACGACCTGTCGGCGCAGATCATGGCCCAGGCCCAGCGCAACCGGATGAGCCCGGAGCAGTACGCCCAGCAGCTGCAGCAGGGCGGCAACATCGCCGAGTTCGTCGCCGACGTCCGCCGGACGAAGACGCTGGCCCAGCTGCTGGAGCAGACGACGATCACCGACGCCTCCGGCAACGTCGTCGACCTCGAGGCGCTGCGCCCGAAGACCGTGCCGGCCCCGGCCGATTCCGCCACCGAGGAGCCGGCCGCCGACGAGTCCGCCGCTCCCGAGGCGGCCGGCGCGGAGTCCGCCACCGACGACGCCGCCGGCACCGAGGACGCCGCCGGCACCGAGGACGCCGCCGGCACCGAGGACGCCGGGGACGCCGCCAAGAGCTGAGAAAGGCCCGATCGACGACCGACGCCGTCCCGCCCCGCCGACCGGGGAGGGGCGGCGTCGCTCGTCCCGGGGCGTGGACCGCCCGCGCCGTCGCGGGCAGCCGCTGCGCCCACGGCGAACACCCCCCGCGCCGGGACTGCTCCCCGGCACCTGCGCGTTAGGGTCGACGCAGACGCCGGCACCCACCGGGAACACCTGGTGTCCCCGGGCGCACCTTCCCCGCCCGCCCACCGAGACCGACTGCACCGCCAGTTCTACGGAGGTCACCGCACCCGTGAGCACCAACCCGAACCCGGCGAGCGCGCCGCTCATGCGTGCCGCCGCCGGGGGGATGAACCTCAACGACTCGGTCTACGAGCGCCTGCTGCGCGAGCGCATCATCTTCCTGGGCAGCCAGGTCGACGACGTGATCGCCAACCAGCTGGCCGCGCAGATGCTGCTGCTGTCCGCTGAGGACCCCAAGCAGGACATCCACCTCTACATCAACTCGCCCGGTGGCTCCGTGACGGCCGGCATGGCCATCTACGACACGATGCAGTTCATCGACTGCGACGTCGCCACCTACGGCATGGGCCTGGCCGCCTCGATGGGCCAGTTCCTGCTGACCGCCGGGACCAAGGGCAAGCGCTACGCCCTGCCGCACGCGCGGATCATGATGCACCAGCCCTCGGCCGGCGTCGGCGGCACCGCGTCGGACATCGCCATCCAGGCCGACCTGTTCCGCCGGACCAAGCGGGAGCTCAACGAGCTGCAGTCCTTCCACACCGGCCAGAGCGTCGAGCAGATCGAGAGGGACTCCGACCGCGACCGCTGGTTCACCGCGGCCGAGGCCCTCGAGTACGGCTTCGTCGACCACGTGGTGAGCAAGGCCGCGATGACCGACAGCGCCAACCCGGTCACCGACAACTGAGTCCGGAGGGACACCCATGAGCTTCCAGATGCCCTCCAGCCGCTACATCCTGCCCTCCTTCGTGGAGCGCACGAGCTACGGCATGAAGGAGTCCAACCCGTACAACAAGCTCTTCGAGGAACGGATCATCTTCCTCGGGGTGCAGATCGACGACGCCTCGGCCAACGACGTGATGGCGCAGTTGATCACGCTCGAGTCGGCCGACCCGGACCGCGACATCACGATCTACATCAACTCGCCCGGTGGCTCGTTCACGTCGCTCATGGCCATCTACGACACGATGATGTTCGTCCGGCCCGACATCCAGACCGTCTGCATGGGCCAGGCCGCCTCCGCCGCCGCCGTCCTGCTCGCGGCGGGGACGCCGGGCAAGCGCCTGGCGCTGCCGTACTCCCGCGTGCTCATCCACCAGCCGTCGGGTGAGTCCGGTGGTCAGGTGTCGGACCTGGAGATCCACGCCGCGGAGATCCAGCGGGTGCGGTCGCAGATGGAGGAGATCCTCGCCCGGCACACCGGTCAGACCGTCGAGCAGGTCCGCACCGACATCGAGCGCGACAAGATCCTCACCGCCGACGAGGCCAAGGCCTACGGCATGGTCGACGAGGTCATCCAGAGCCGGAAGCTGAACGCGCTCCCCGGCTGATCGCGATCGGTACGGGTCGAGGGGGCGCGTGTCGCGCCCTCGACCCGTACCGTCGGGAGACGCGGGACGCATGTGGTCAGGCGTCGGACCGGCGGGCGAGTCATCGCCCTTCGGCACCGGTGCCGCCAGGTACCGTCGGCGAGCGCCCGATCCCCGGCCCAGAGCGCCGGGAGGAGAGCCTCGCGGAGTGCGGGGCCGTGCACGGGACAGCAGCACCAGTTCACACGCAGGCACCTGGGACCAGGGCCTGATTCCCCCGAGGTGGAGGTCAGCAGGTGGCACGAATCGGTGAGAGCGGTGACCTGCTCAAGTGCTCGTTCTGCGGCAAGAGCCAGAAGCAGGTCAAGAAGCTCATCGCGGGCCCCGGGGTCTACATCTGCGACGAGTGCATCGACCTCTGCAACGAGATCATCGAGGAAGAGCTCTCGGAGTCGTCGGACCTCAAGTTCGACGAACTGCCGAAGCCCAAGGAGATCCACGACTTCCTCGAGCAGTACGTCATCGGCCAGGACAAGGCCAAGCGGACGCTCTCGGTCGCGGTCTACAACCACTACAAGCGGGTGCAGGCCGGCGGCGCCGGAGGCCGCGACGACTCGGTCGAGCTGGCCAAGTCCAACATCCTGCTGATGGGCCCCACGGGCTGCGGCAAGACGCACCTGGCGCAGACCCTGGCCCGGATGCTCAACGTCCCGTTCGCCATCGCCGACGCCACGGCGCTGACCGAGGCCGGCTACGTCGGTGAGGACGTCGAGAACATCCTGCTGAAGCTGATCCAGGCCGCCGACTACGACGTCAAGCGGGCCGAGACCGGCATCATCTACATCGACGAGGTCGACAAGATCGCCCGCAAGAGCGAGAACCCGTCGATCACCCGGGACGTCTCCGGTGAGGGTGTGCAGCAGGCGCTGCTGAAGATCCTCGAGGGGACGACGGCGTCGGTGCCCCCGCAGGGTGGCCGCAAGCACCCGCACCAGGAGTTCATCCAGATCGACACGACGAACGTGCTGTTCATCGTGGGCGGCGCCTTCGCCGGGCTCGAGAAGATCATCGAGCAGCGGGCCGGCAAGCAGGGCATCGGCTTCGGCGCCGAGATCCGCGGCAAGAAGGAGATCGAGGAGGCCAACGCCTTCGCCGAGGTCATGCCGGAGGACCTGCTGAAGTTCGGGATGATCCCCGAGTTCATCGGCCGGCTCCCGGTGATCACCAGCGTGCAGAAGCTGGACCGCGAGGCGCTGATCAACATCCTCACCGAGCCGAAGAACGCCCTGGTGCGCCAGTACCGCCGGCTGTTCGAGCTCGACGGGGTGGACCTGGAGTTCACCGAGGACGCGCTCGAGTCGATCGCGGACCAGGCGATCCTGCGCGGCACCGGCGCCCGTGGCCTGCGGGCGATCATGGAGGAGGTCCTCCAGTCGGTGATGTACGACGTCCCGAGCCGGGACGACGTCGCCTCGGTGATGATCACCAAGGAGGTCGTGCTCGAGCACGTCAACCCGACGATCGTGCCGCGCAAGCCCACCCGCGCCCCCCGCGAGAAGTCGGCCTGAGCACCACCCGCTGACCGACGGCCCGCCTCCCCCGGGAGGCGGGCCGTTCCGCGTTCCCGCCCCCACAGTGGGCGCCGATGCGCAGTTCCCGCCGGGTGACCTGCCGATCAGCGCACACGGTCGGCGCCGTCGTCCACAGATCCCGCCGTGGGCACCCGCGCCGTCGTCCACAGATCCCGCCGTGGGCACCCGCGCCGTCGTCCGCACCAGCACCCTCCGGGCGTGGCGATCGACGTCTCCGCGGTGGTCGGCCCGGACGGCTGGGTGACCACCGACGAGCTCCTGACCCGGGTCAGCCGGCGCACGGTCGGGTACTGGGTCTCCCAGGGACGGCTGGTCCGGCTCCGGCCGGGTGTCGTGGCGCTGCCGGGTGCGGCGCCGGACTGGCGGGTGCGGGTGGCCGCCGCTCTCGAGGGCCGGGAGGCCGTCGCGAGCCATGTCACCGCGCTCGCCCTGTGGGAGCTGGTACGCCATCCGGCCGGACCCGTGCACCTCTCCGTCGACAGTGCGAGGAGCGCCCGCGGCTCCGCCGGCGTCGCGGTGCACCGGGCGCCGGGCGTGTACGAGGAGCGGCGCCGGGTCGCCGGTCTGGCGGTCACGTCGGTGGAGCGGTCCGTCGTCGACACGTGGGGTCGGCCGTCCGGGCTGTCCCGTGATGACGTCCGGGCCGCCGCCATCACGGCGGTGCGGCAACGGCAGTGCCGCCCGCGTGACCTGGAGCTCGAACTCGCCGACCGCGGCCGGCTGCCCGGCCGGGCCGAGCTGGCGCACCTGGTGTCGCTGCTGGCGAGCGGCTGCAGGAGCGAGCTGGAGATCTGGGGCTGCCTCGAGGTGCTGCGCGCCCCCGGGATGCCACCGTTCGTGCAGCAGCGTCCGGTGACCGTTGCCGGGCGGACCTTCCTCCTCGACGCCGCCTACGACGACGTCCTCCTCGCCGTGGAGCTGGACGGCGCCGCCTGGCACGGCTCCCGCGACCAGCGGGAGGCCGACATCAGCCGGGACGCCCTGCTGGCCACGGTGGGGTGGCAGACCCTCCGCTTCGGTTACCGACGGCTCACCGCATCACCCGATGCCTGCCGCCGGGAGATCCTCGCCGTGCGGGCCGCGCGGAGGAGGCTCGACCGTGTGCGCTGATCGGCAAGGAACCTGGCGGAACCTGCCCATCAGCGCACACGGTCACCTCGGGGTCAGGCCTCCGCGGGCGGGGCGAGGGTGACGTCGACCGACAGCGGGCCCTCGCCGGCGACGATCTCCAGCGCGGCGATCCGGCCGGCCTCGACCAGGTCGCGGCGGGCCGCCTCGACCAGCGCCACCTGCTCGGCCGGCGCGGTGACGGTCGCCGACTCGACGTCGGCCCGCATCGACTGCTTGGCGTCGGACTTGGCCTTGCGGACCCCGGCCAGCGCCGCGGCCACCACCGTCACCACCGCCGGGTCCCCGCCCGCGGGCAGCTCGGCCGTCTCCGGCCACGACGCGCGGTGCACCGACCCGGCCTGCCACCACGACCAGACCTCCTCGGTGACGAACGGCAGCACCGGGGCGAACAGCCGCAGCTGCACCGACAGCGCGAGCGCCAGCGTGGCCTGGGCGGAGCGCGCGGCGTCGTCCGAGCCGTAGGCCCGGGACTTCACCAGCTCCACGTAGTCGTCGCAGAACTGCCAGAAGAAGGCCTCGGTCACCTCGAGCGCGCGGGTGTAGTTGTAGGCCTCCAGCGCCGCCGTCGCCTCCTCGACCACCGCGGCCAGCCCGGCCAGCAGCCCGAGGTCGATCGGCTCGGTGACCTGCTCGGCCGACAGCCCCGCCGACGCGCCGAGCCCCAGCACGAACTTGCCGACGTTGAGGATCTTGATGGCCAGCCGGCGGCCGACCTTCATCTGCGCCTCGTCGAACGGCGAATCCGCACCCGGCCGGGCGCCCGCCGCCCGCCAGCGCACCGCGTCGGTGCCGTAGCGCTCGAGCACGTCGATCGGCGTGACGACGTTGCCCTTCGACTTCGACATCTTCTTGCGGTCGGGGTCGACGACGAAGCCGGAGATCGCCGCGTGCGTCCACGGCACGGTGCCGAACTCGTAGTGCGCGCGGACGACGGTCGAGAACAGCCAGGTCCGGATGATGTCGTGCCCCTGCGGGCGCAGGTCCATCGGGAAGACGTGCGCGAACAGCTCGGGGTCGGTGTCCCAGCCCGAGGCCACCTGTGGGGACAGCGACGACGTCGCCCAGGTGTCCATGACGTCGGGGTCGGCCATGAACCCGCCCGGCACGCCCCGCTGCTCCTCGGTGAAGCCCTCCGGGACGTCGGACGACGGGTCCACCGGCAGCGCCGAGTCGGGCGCCACGATCGGGTCGGCGTAGTCGGGCTCGCCCTCGCCGTCGAGGCGGTACCAGACCGGGAAGGGGACGCCGAAGAACCGCTGGCGGCTGATCAGCCAGTCGCCGTTGAGCCCCTCGACCCAGTTCTCGTACCGGTACCGCATGTGCTCCGGGATCCACTGGATCTCCCGGCCGCGGGCGACCAGCGCGCTCCGCAGCTCTTCGTCCCGCCCGCCGTTGCGGATGTACCACTGCCGCGTGGTGACGATCTCCAGCGGCCGGTCACCCTTCTCGTAGAACTTGACCGGGTGCGTGATCGGCGTCGGGTCGCCGTGTAGGTCGCCGGAGTCCCGCAGCAGCTCGACCATCCGCTCGCGGGCCGCGTGCGCGGTCTTGCCGGCCAGCTCGCCGTAGGCCGAGGTCGCGCCGTCCGACGACAGCCCCGACGGCGGGTCGGCCACCAGCCGGCCGTCCCAGCCGATGACCGCGCGGGTGGGCAGCTGCAGCTCCCGCCACCAGGTGACGTCGTTGAGGTCGCCGAAGGTGCAGATCATCGCGATGCCCGAGCCCTTGTCCGGCTCGGCGAGGCGGTGCGCGACCACCGGCACCTCGACGTCGAAGACCGGCGTCCGCACCGTCCGGCCGAACAGCGGCCGGTAGCGCTCGTCGTCGGGGTGCGCGACCAGCGCGACGCAGGCCGGCAGCAGCTCCGGGCGGGTGGTCTCGATGAAGACCGGGCCCTCGGGGCCGGAGAAGGAGATCCGGTGGTAGGCGCCGGGGCGCTCGCGGTCCTCGAGCTCGGCCTGGGCGACCGCCGTCCGGAAGGTGACGTCCCAGAGGGTCGGCGCCTCCTGGGCGTAGGCCTCCCCGCGGGCGAGGTTGTGCAGGAACATCCGCTGCGCGGTCGCCCGCGAGGACTCCGAGATCGTCCGGTAGACGTTCGACCAGTCCACCGACAGGCCGACGCGCCGCCACAGCTGCTCGAAGGCGCGCTCGTCCTCCTCGGTCAGCCGCATGCACAGCTCGACGAAGTTGCGGCGGGACACCGGCTGCTGGTCCTTGCCCGGCTTGGCCGGCGGCTCGAAACCCGGCTGGTAGTGCAGCGACGGGTCGCAGCGGACGCCGTAGTAGTTCTGCACGCGGCGCTCGGTCGGCAGCCCGTTGTCGTCCCAGCCCATGGGGTAGAAGACGTGCCGGCCGCGCATGCGCTGGTAGCGGGCGACGAAGTCGGTGTGGGTGTAGCTGAACACGTGGCCGACGTGCAGCGAGCCGCTGGCCGTCGGCGGGGGGGTGTCGATCGAGAACGTCCGCTCGCGCGGCGCGGCCAGCGCCGCGGGTCGGTCGAAGGCGTAGGTGTCCTCGGTCGCCCAGCGGGCCGCCCACTTGTCCTCGAGCCCGTCCAGCGACGGCTTGTCCGGTACGCCGACGGAGGCTCCCTGGGCAGGGGTGTCCGAGGTCGCGGTGTCGGGAACCATGTCCCTCATCCTAGGAAGTCCGCGGCTGGCATCCTGGGCAGGATGAGCAGCACCGGTCCGGACGGTCGGACACCCGAGGACCCCGAGCTCGCCCGGGTCGAGAAGGCCCTGCTCGCACGCTGGCCGGAGAGCCGGCTGGAGCCGTCGCTCGGCCGCATCTCCGCCCTCGTCGACCTGCTCGGCAACCCGCACCGCGCGATGCCGGTCATCCAGGTCGCCGGCACCAACGGCAAGACGACGACGGCGCGCATGGTCGACGAGCTGCTGCGCGGCTTCGGACTCCGGGTGGGCCGCTTCACCAGCCCGCACCTGCAGTCGGTGCGCGAGCGGATCGTGCTCGACGGCGAGCCGGTGAGCGCCGAGCGCTTCGTCGAGACCTTCGACGACATCGCCCCGTACGTGCAGATGGTCGACACCGCCGGCGAGCACCCGATGAGCTTCTTCGAGGTGATGGTCGGCATGGCGTACGCGACCTTCGCCGAGACGCCGGTGGACGTCGCCGTCGTGGAGGTGGGCATGGGCGGGACGTGGGACGCCACCACCGTCGTCGACGCCCGCGTCGCCGTCGTCACCCCGGTGGCGCTGGACCACGCCGAGTACCTGGGCCCGGACGTCGCCACCATCGCCGGCGAGAAGGCCGGGATCATCAAGCCCGACTCGATCGCGGTGCTGGCCCGCCAGCAGCCCGGGGCGCTGGACGCGCTCGTCCGGCGGGCGGTCGAGGTCGAGGCCGTGGTCGCCCGCGAGGGCACCGAGTTCGGCGTCCTGCAGCGCGCGGTCGCCGTCGGTGGCCAGCAGCTGCGGCTGCAGGGGCTCGGCGGCGAGTACGCGGACGTCTTCCTGCCCCTGTTCGGTGCGCACCAGGCGCAGAACGCCGCGACCGCGCTGGCCGCGGTCGAGGCGTTCCTCGGCGCCGGCGCGGCGACCGGCCCGATCGACGTCGAGACGGTGCGGGCCGCCTTCGCCGCCGTCCGTTCCCCCGGCCGGCTCGAGCGGCTGCGGACCAGCCCGACCGTGCTCGTGGACGCCGCGCACAACCCGGCCGGCATGGCCGCGACGGTGGAGGCGATCCGCGAGTCCTTCGACTTCACCCGGCTGGTCGGGGTGGTCGGCGCCGTCCGCGGCAAGGACGTCGCCGGGATGCTCGCCGCCCTGGAGGAGGTCTGCGCCGAGCTCGTGGTCACCCAGAACAGCTCGCCGCGGGCGATGCCGGCCGACGAGCTGGGCGCCCTGGCCGTCGACGTCTTCGGCGCCGACCGGGTCAGCGTCTCGCCGCGGCTGCCCGAGGCCCTCACCGAGGCGATCGAGCTGGCCGAGGCCGGCCCCGACGACGCCCTCGGGGGCTCCGGCGTGCTGGTCACCGGCAGCGTGATCACCGCGGGGGAGGCCCGCACCCTGATGGGCGGCCGGCCGTGACCGCTCCCGATCCGCAGCGCGCCGCCCGGGCGCTGCGGGGGGCCGCCGCCGCGATCCTGCTGCTGGAGGGGATCGCCGTCCTCTTCGTCCCGCGCGGCATCGCGCAGACCGGGGACGGCCTGACCGGCGGCCGGCTCACCGCGCTGCTCGTGCTGTCGGTCCTGCTCATCCTGGCCGCGGGCGTGCAGCGCCGTCCGCAGGGCGTGCTCGTCGGCACGGTGCTGCAGGTGCCGCTGCTGGCCACCGGACTGCTCAACGGCGTCATGTGGTTCGTCGCCGGCGCCTTCGTGCTGATCTGGCTCTACCTGCTGCAGATCCGCAAGGAGCTGCTCGGCTCGCCGTTCCGCGAGCCCGAGCTCAGCGAGCCCGACCACCGCGAGCTCGATCCCCGTGAGGCCGCTCCCCGGGAGGACGGCGACCCCGCCGCGTAGGCTGCGCGCTCGTGTCTGAAGCCACTTCCGCCCGCACCCTCGTCCTCGTCAAGCCCGACGGCGTCGCCCGCGGCCTGGTCGGCGAGGTGATCTCGCGCCTGGAGGCCAAGGGCCTGCGCCTGGTCGCCGCCGAGCTGCGCACGTTGACCCGTGAGGTCGCCGAGGAGCACTACGGCGAGCACCGCGAGAAGCCGTTCTTCGGCTCTCTGGTCGAGTTCATCACCGGCGGGCCGCTGCTGGCACTCGTCGCCGAGGGGCCGCGCGCGGTCGAGGCGTTCCGCGCGCTGGCCGGCGCCACCGACCCGGTGAAGGCCGGGCCCGGCACGATCCGCGGCGACTTCGCCCTCGAGGTGCAGAACAACATCGTCCACGGCTCGGACTCCGACGAGTCCGCCGCGCGCGAGATCGGCCTGTTCTTCCCGACGCTCTCCTGATCCGGTGGCCGCGACCGATGAGTCGGTCGCGGCCCGGCAGTCCCCACCGCATGACCGACGACGGCGACCGCATGGCCCTGCTCGAACCGTTCGTGGGGGAGTGGCGGCTGGAGACCTCCCTCGCCCCACCGGACGCCGTCCGGGCACGGGCGGTGTTCGAGTGGGCGCTCGGCGGACGGTTCCTCGTGGAGCGCTCGGAGGTCGACGTCCCGGAGGCACCGGACGGCCTGTGCGTCGTCGCGGCCGCCCCCGAGGGTGAGGGCTACCTCCAGCACTACTTCGACTCCCGCGGGGTGGTGCGGCTGTACGCCATGACCTTCGACGGGCGGATCTGGACGCTCCGCCGGGAGGAGGCCGACTTCAGCCCGCTGGAGTTCGCGCAGCGCTACACCGGCGAGTTCGGCGACGACGGCGGGACGATCCGCGGCCGCTGGGAGATCAGGCACCCCGGCCAGGACTGGCAACCGGACTTCGACCTGTCCTACGTGCGGGTCTCCTAGGGCCGAAGTGGCCACTTCGGCCCTGGGGGAGCCGTCTACCCTGGACGGGTCATGACTGGGACCTCGCTCTACCCCCGCCTCGAACCGCTCCTCGCTCAGGTGCAGAAGCCGATCCAGTACGTCGGTGGTGAGCTCAACGCGCAGGTCAAGGCGTGGGACGACGTCGCCGTCCACTGGGCGCTCATGTACCCCGACGCCTACGAGGTCGGCCTGCCCAACCAGGGCCTGATGATCCTGTACGAGGTGCTCAACGAGCGGCCGGACGCCCTCGCCGAGCGCACCTACGCCGTCTGGCCCGACCTCGCCGGCCTGATGCGCGAGGCCGGCGTCCCCCAGTTCACCGTCGACGCGCACCGCGCCGTCGTCGACTTCGACCTGCTCGGCGTCAGCTTCGCCACCGAGCTCGGCTACACCAACCTGCTCGAGGCCCTCGACCTCGCCGGCGTCCCGCTGCACGCGGTCGACCGCGACGAGACGCACCCGGTCGTGGTCGCCGGCGGGCACGCGGCGTTCAACCCCGAGCCGATCGCCGACTTCGTCGACTGCGCCGTTCTCGGCGACGGCGAGCAGGTCGTCGGCGACATCACCGACGTGGTCGCCGCGTGGAAGGGGCAGGGCCGGCCCGGTGGCCGGGTCGAGCTGCTGGCCCGCCTGGCCCGGGTGGACGGCGTCTACGTGCCGCGCTTCTATGCGGTGTCCTACCGGCCGGACGGCGCCATCGCCGCGGTGACGCGGACGCGGGACGACGTCCCGGCGCGGGTCGGCAAGCGCACCGTCATGGACCTCGACGAGTGGCCCTACCCCAAGCAGCCGCTGGTGCCGCTGGCGGAGTCGGTGCACGAGCGGATGAGCGTGGAGATCTTCCGCGGCTGCACCCGGGGCTGCCGGTTCTGCCAGGCGGGCATGATCACCCGCCCGGTCCGCGAGCGGACGATCACCGGGATCGGCTCGATGGTCGACCAGGGCCTGCGGGCCACCGGCTACGAGGAGGTCGGGCTGCTCTCGCTGTCCAGCGCCGACCACTCCGAGATCGGCCAGCTGGCCAAGGAGCTCGCCGACCGCTACGAGGGCACCAACACCGGGCTGTCGCTGCCGTCGACGCGCGTGGACGCCTTCAACGTCACCCTGGCCAACGAGCTGTCCCGCAACGGACGGCGCTCCGGCCTCACCTTCGCCCCCGAGGGCGGCAGCGAGCGGATCCGCCGGGTGATCAACAAGACGGTGTCCAAGGACGACCTGGTCCGCACCGTCAGCACCGCCTACGCCAACGGGTGGCGGCAGGTGAAGCTCTACTTCATGTGCGGTCTGCCGACCGAGACCGACGAGGACGTGCTGGAGATCGCCGAGCTGGCGGTCGAGGTGATCCGCGCCGGGCGGGAGGCCAGCGGGTCCAGGGACGTGCGCTGCACGGTGTCGATCGGCGGCTTCGTGCCCAAGCCGCACACGCCCTTCCAGTGGGCGGGGCAGGCCAGCGCGGAGACGATCGACGCCCGGCTGAAGCTCCTCCGGCAGGCGATCAACAGCGACCGCCGCATCGGCCGGTCCATCGGGCTGCGCTACCACGACGGCCAGCCCGGCGTGGTGGAGGGCCTGCTCTCCCGCGGCGACCGCCGGGTGGGCCGGGTCATCGAGCGGGTCTGGCGCGAGGGCGGGAAGTTCGACGGCTGGAGCGAGCACTTCTCCTACGAGCGCTGGACCGCCGCGGCCGCCGCGGAGCTGGTGCCCCTCGGGGTCGACCTCGACTGGTTCACCACCCGCGAGCGCACCCAGGAGGAGGTCCTGCCCTGGGACCACCTGGACTCCGGGCTGGACAAGGAGTGGCTCTGGGACGACTGGCAGGAGGCGCTGTCGGAGGAGGAGGTCGCCGACTGCCGGTGGACGCCCTGCTACGACTGCGGCGTCTGCCCGACCAACGGCACCGAGATCCAGATCGGGCCGACCGGGCGCAGCCTGCTGCCGCTCACGGTCGTCGGCCGCTAGTGGCCCGCCAGCCCGAGGGGCCGCCCCCGCCGCCGACGGTGCAGCGGCTGCGGCTGCGGTACGCCAAGCGCGGCCCCCTGCGGTTCGCCTCGCACCGGGACCTCGCCCGCGCGCTCGAGCGGGCCCTGCGCCGCGCCCGGGTGCCGATGGCGTTCTCCGCCGGCTTCAGCCCGCACCCGAAGATCTCCTACGTCGGTGCGGCCCCCACCGGCGCGGCCAGCGAGGCCGAGTACCTGGAGATCGGGCTGGCCGAGCGCTGCGACCCCGAGCAGGTGCGCGCCGCACTCGACGCGTCGCTGCCCCCGGGGGTCGACGTCCTGGAGTGCGTCGAGGCCACCGAGGGCGGCGGCTCGCTCGCCGACCGGATCGACGCCGCGCGCTGGCGTGTCGAACTGCCCGGCGTGGCGCCGGCGGAGCTCGCCGCCGCCGTCGACGCCTTCCTGGCCAGGCCCGAGGTGACCGTCGCCAAGCGGACCAAGAACGGCCTGCGGGACGTCGACGCGCGGGGTCCCGTGGCCGTCGCAGCGGCGGCCGGCACAGCAGGTTGTGCCATACTGACCATGGTCGTCCGGCAGGTGACGCCCGCCGTTCGACCCGATGACGTGTTGGCCGCTCTGGCTGCCGTCGCCGACCTGCGCCCGCCGTCGCCCCCTCGGGCCGTGCGTGAGGCGCAGGGCCGGCTCGACGACAGCGGGAGCGTGACCGACCCGCTCGGACCGGACCGTGCAGCGAGCACCCGCTGCCAGGGGGAGCACGCGGCGGTCTGACCGGTGGGGCCGGCGCCGCGCGACGTCGAGCGGCGCGGCTGCCAGGCGCGACGCACCCCGAGATCTCGCAGCACCGAAGACCAGCTCCACCCGGCTCCCGGCCGCGGCAACCGCCGCGCGGGAGCCGGCCCACAGACTTCGCGAGTCGGGCACTGCCGCCGATACCCGGCGCGGCATCCGACCCGCCCAACCCGTGCTCCTGCGCGGTCGCCAGTCCTCCGGATCGGCGCCCGGGAGCACCACACAGGAGGCGAGCCCTCGTGGCCGACCAGACAGACGACACCATCCCCGCCGCCGCCGAAGGCGCCGAGGAGGAAGCCCCGCCGGCCTTCGGCGCGGAGCAGATCGGGGAGGCCCCGGACCCGGCGGTCCAGCCCGAGGACCTGCAGGAGGACCTCGAGGCCGGGACGGCCGACGACGAGCCGGAGCCCGAGGCGGCGCTGGCGGCGCCCGCGGCGCCCGAGCCCGAGCCGGCGCTGACGGCGCCCGAGCCCCAGCCGGCGCTGACGGCGCCCGAGCCGTTGCCGGAGCCGGAGGCCGAGCTGGAGGAGCGCCCGGTCTCCCCGTTCGGCGCCCAGTTCAGCTCCCCGGAGCCGACCGCGGTCATCGCCCGGCCCCGCCGGCGGGCCACCCGGCCGGCCGGTGCCGCCGACCCCGACGCGTACGCCGCACCGCCGGCGGCCGCCCCGGCCATCCCGGCCTTCGTGAGCTTCGTGGCGCCGGCCGAGGCCGAGGCCCCGCCGATCACCCGTCGCCGCAGCCGCCGCCCGGCGGCCGAGACGCCCGTCGCCGAGGAGACCGAGGCCGAGCCGGCCGAGGACCTCGACGACGAGGAGACCCCGGCGCCCCGCTCCCGGCGCGGCCGCTCCCGCCGTCGCTCCGTGACCGGTGACGAGCCGACCGCTGCCGTCGAGGACGTCGACACCGACGAGGACGACGCCGACACCGAGGGCGACGCCGAGGACCGCGACGAGGGCGGCGCCGCCGGCAGCCGGCGCCGGCGGCGTGGCCGCCGCGGGCGCGGCCGG
>NZ_JALPKQ010000072.1:0-17928 GCF_051383655.1 Geodermatophilus sp. CPCC 205761 | reverse complement strand
GAGCGCGTCGGCGAGCGCGCCGGCCAGCGGGCCCTCGGCGGCCGCGGCCGCGGTGGCGGCCATGCGGGCGACGTCGGGGCGCAGCCCGCGCAGGCTCTCGGCCAGCCAGGCCGCGGCCGAGCCGACGGTGGTGAGCAGCTCGGTGAGCGCCGGCCACTCGCTGTGCCAGGCGCCCGCGGCCCGCTCGTGCTCCTGCTCCATCGCGCCGAGGAGGGTGGCGACCAGCCCGGGCGCGCGGCGGGCGCAGGCGCGGGCGGAGATCGCGGCCACCGGGTTGCGCTTGTGCGGCATGGCCGAGGACCCGCCGCGGCCCTCCCCCACCTCAGCGGCCTCGGCCACCTCGGACTGGGCGAGCAGGACGACGTCGACGGCGACCGTGGCGACCGCCCCGGCCGCGGCGCCCAGGGAACCGGCGAGGTCGGCGATCGGCAGCCGCACGGTGTGCCACGGGACGGCGGTGGACGCCAGGCCCAGCTCCTGGGCGAGCGCCGCCCGCACGGCGACGCCGGCGCCGTCGCTGGCCGCCAGCGTGCCGACCGCGCCGCCGTA
Organism: Geodermatophilus sp. CPCC 205761; assembly: GCF_051383655.1. Classification (NCBI taxonomy): domain Bacteria; kingdom Bacillati; phylum Actinomycetota; class Actinomycetes; order Geodermatophilales; family Geodermatophilaceae; genus Geodermatophilus; species Geodermatophilus sp. CPCC 205761. Next base: position 17,379 of record NZ_JALPKQ010000072.1, on the reverse strand, counting down.
CTGCACCGGCAGCGAGGCGACCACCTCGGCCAGCCGGACCCGGGCGCCGTCGAGGCCGGCCAGCCAGCCGGCCGCCTTGAGCCCGAAGGTGGTGGGCAGCGCCTGCTGCATCAGCGTGCGGCCCATGACGACGTCGTCCCGATGGGTGCGCGCCAGCCCCGCCGCGGTCTCCGCGGACGCGGCGAGGTCGGCGTCGATCGCGGCGACGGCGTTGCGCGCCAGCACCAGCAGCGCGGTGTCGAGGACGTCCTGGCTGGTGCCGCCGACGTGGACGGCGACCGCGTCGCGCTCCCCCACCGCGTCCTGCACCGCCCGCACCAGCGGCGGCACAGGGTTGCCCGCGTCGGCGGCCCGCGCCACGACGGTGGCGAGGTCCAGCCGGGACGGGTCGGCGCAGGCGGCCGTGACCGCGTCCGCCGCCGTCGTCGGCACGAGCCCGGTGCGCGCCGCGGCGCGGGCGAGAGCGGCCTCGACCTCGAGCAGCGCCCGGAACCAGGCGTCGTCGGAGACCGCGGCCGCCGCCGCGCCGCGGGCGAACGTGCCGGCGAACAGACCTGTCACGGTGTCCTTCCTACCGTGACCGGTCACAGCGCGAAGAAGACCGTCTCCGCGTCGCCCTGCAGGTGGACGTCGAACTCGTAGCCGTCGGCCGTCGGCGCGGCGATCAGCGTGTCCCGCCGGTCCTCCGGGATGCCGCGCAGGACGACGTCCTCGGCGTTGGCCGCGGCCTCGTCGGCGAAGTAGATCCGGGTGACCACCCGGTCGAGCAGGCCGCGGGCGAAGACGCTGACGTCGATGTGCGGGGCCTGCAGGCCGCCCTCGCCGTCGGGCAGCCGGCCCGGCTTGAGGGTGAAGAGGGCGAACTCGCCGGGGGGATCGATCGTCTGCACCCGGGCGTAGCCGCGGAAGCCGGGGTAGGACGACGCGCCGCGCGGGTCCTCGGGCGACGGGAAGCCGCCGTCCGGGTCGGCCTGCCAGGTCTCCACCATGGCGTCGGGGACGAGGGCGCCGGCGCCGTCGAAGACCCGGCCTCGGATCCAGATCCCGCCCTCGGTGCCCTCGGCGGCGGCCCACGCGCCGTCCGGCCAGGTCAGCCCGATCGCCAGGTACGGCCCGACGGTCGCGCTCGGGGTGGGGCCCAGCCGCAGCGGCCCGGTGAGGAAGCCGGTGCCGCGCTGCCCCGACCGCGGCTGGAAGGGCTCGGTGGGGTCGGCGGGGACGTCCAGCGGGTTGTAGGTGGTCACGCGACATCTCCGTCGTCGTCGGTCTCGAACGGGGTCTGCTCCGCGCCGCGCAGCACGATGTCCCACTGGAAGGCCAGCGCCCAGTTGTCCTGGGTGCGCTCGAGGTCGTACCGGCTGATGGCCCGGTGGCGGGCGGCCGGGGGGATGGCGTTGTAGATCGGGTCCTGACCGAACAGCGGGTCGTCGGGGAAGTACATCTGGGTGACCAGGCGCTGGGTGAAGGCCCGGCCGAACAGGCTGAAGTGGATGTGTGCCGGGCGCCAGGCGTTGTGGTGGTTGCCCCACGGGTAGGCCCCTGGCTTGATCGTCAGGAACTCGTACCGGCCCAGGCTGTCGGTGACCACCCGCCCGAGGCCGTCGAAGTGCGGGTCCAGCGGCGCCGGCCAGTTGTCGACGACGTGCCGGTAGCGGCCGGCCGCGTTGGCCTGCCACACCTCGACCAGCGCGTCGGGGACCGGGCGGCCGCCGCTGTCGAGCACCCGCCCGTAGACGAGGATCCGCTGGCCCACCGCCTCGCCGCCGTTGCGCCAGGTCAGGTCGGCGTCCTGCGGGACGACCCGCTCCTCGCCGAGCACCGGGCCGGTGACCTCGGTCAGCCGGTGCGGCAGGTCGACCGGCGTCCGCAGCGGTGCCCGCAGCCCGGTGCTCTTGTAGTCGGGGTACCCGACGGGAGTGCGCAGCGAGGGGTCCTCGCGCAGGTAGCGCGGCAGGTGCAGCCGGCTCTCGGAAGTGGTCCCGGTCATGCTGGGACGGTACGGCCGCCGGACTAGGCTGCCCAAGCCGAGACTGCCGTCCAGTGGAAAGGGGTGCCCGTGGCCGGTGGGAGCGCGACGCCCGGGCGGTCGGTCACCTCGCGGGCGCTGGCGGTACTCGACGCGTTCAGCAGCAGCGCTCCGCGGCTGTCGCTGTCGGAGATCGCCGAGCGATCGGGGACGCCGCTGTCGACGGCCCACCGACTGCTCGGCGAGCTCACCGACTGGGGTGCGCTGCAGCGGCGGGCCGACGGGCGCTACGAGATCGGCCGCAAGCTCTGGGACCTCGGGTTGCTCGCCCCCGTGCAGCTGGAGCTGCGGCAGGTGGCCGCCCCGTTCCTCCTCGACGTGCACACCGCCACCCGCGACACCGTGCACCTCGCCGTCCGGGAGGGGCGCGCGGCCCTGTACGTGGAACGGATCTCCGGCCGGGTGTCGGTACCGGTGGTCAGCCAGGTGGGCAGCCGGCTGCCGCTGCACGCGACCGGGGTGGGCAAGGTGCTGCTCGCCTCCGCGCCGGACGACGTGGTGGAGGGGGTGCTGCGGTCGCTGACCCGGGCGACCCGGCACACCGTCGTCGACCCGGCCCGGCTGCGCCGCGAGCTGGCCGAGGTGCGCCGCCGCGGGTACGCGCGCACCGCCGAGGAGATGTCGCTGGGCACGCTCTCGGTCGCCGTCCCGGTGCGGGCCGAGCGCGGCGGGGCCCCGGTCGTCGTGGCCGCGCTGGGCATCGTCGTCCCCAGTCACCGTCGGGATCTGACCCGGCTGGTGCCGGTCCTCGAGGTGGCCGCGCGGGGCATCGGGCGCGGGGTGTCGCGGGCCCAGCACTTCCACTGAGCGAGAGCCGACGGTTCCCCCGCCCGGATCCCGGCGGTCACACTCCCCCCGTGCGAACTCAGGTGGGGATCATCGGCGCCGGCCCGGCCGGCCTGCTGCTGTCGCGGCTGCTGCACCTCCAGGGGATCGACTCGGTCGTCCTGGAGAACCGGTCGCGGGCCTACGTGGAGGCCCGCATCCGCGCCGGCGTCCTCGAGCAGCACACCGTCGACACGCTGACCGCCGCCGGCGTCGGCGACCGCCTGCGGCGCCAGGGGCTCGAGCACCACGGCATCCACCTCCAGTACCCCGGCACCCGGCACGAGCTGGACTTCCCGGCACTGTGCGGCCGCACGGTCTGGGTCTACGGCCAGACCGAGGTCACCAAGGACCTGATCACGGCGCAGCTGGACGGCGGCCCGCCGCTGCTGTTCGAGGTCTCCGACGTCCACCCCGAGGACGTCGACGGCGACTCGCCCCGCATCCGGTTCACCGACGCCGACGGCGTGGCCCAGGTGCTCGAGTGCGACGTCATCGCCGGCACCGACGGCTTCCACGGCCCCTCGCGCCAGGTGGTCCAGGCCGCCGGCGGGACGGTGTGGGAGCGCACCTACCCCTACGCGTGGCTCGGCGTCCTGGCCGACGCCGCGCCGGCGACCGACGAGCTGATCTACGCCTGGCACCCCGAGGGCTTCGCGCTCTACTCGATGCGCTCGCCGACGGTGTCGCGGCTGTACCTGCAGGTCGACCCGCACGAGAGGATCGAGGACTGGTCCGACGACCGGATCTGGGACCACCTCGCCCGGCGGTTCGCCCTCGAGGGCTGGGAGATCAGCACCGGCACCATCACCGAGAAGTCGGTGCTGCCGATGCGGTCGTTCGTCAGCGCCCCGATGCGCCGCGGCCGGCTGTTCCTCGCCGGGGACGCCGCGCACATCGTCCCGCCGACCGGCGCGAAGGGCCTCAACCTCGCCGTCGCCGACGTCACCCTGCTGGCCTCGGCGCTGGTGCGGCTGCTCCAGGAGAAGGAGTCCGACCTGGTCGACACCTACTCCGACCGGGCGCTGGCGCGCGTGTGGCGGTGCACCCACTTCTCCTGGTTCATGACCTCGATGTTGCACCGCTCCGGGGACGACTTCGACGCCGAGCTGCAGCTGTCGCAGCTGCGCCGGATCGTCGCCTCGGAGCCCGCGGCCCGCGAGCTCGCGGAGAACTACACCGGCCTGCCCCTCGACCTCTGACCTGCTCCCGAGGCGGCGGTTTCCGCGGAAACCGCCGGTCCCGAGGCGGCGGTTTCCGCGGAAACCGCCCGGTCAGGGGGCGGCGTGGAGCAGGGTGAGGACGGCGTCGGCGGTGTGCGGGGCCAGCGGGAGGTGCGGCAGGACCGCCGGCAGCTCCTCGGGCTCGAGCCCCTCGGCCAGCAGCGCGCCGAGCAGCCGGTCGGCGGAGGCCGGCGGGACCGGCTCGGGCAGGCCCTCGGCCGCGAGGGCGGCCCGGGCGATGAACACCGCACCCGACGCGGCGGGGTCCTCCGCCGGAGGCGGCTCCGCGGCGGGCGCGGTCGCGCGGGTCAGCGCCTCCGCCGCGCGGACCAGCGACAGGGGCAGTCCCGCCGCCTCCACCTCCAGCAGCGGCTGGTCGGCCAGCGCGGCGAGCACCAGGTGCTCGGCCTCGGTCCGCAGCGGCGCCTCCCACTCCCCCGCGCGGACGGCGCCGACCAGGTCCCGGCCGTCCTCCCCGAGGTCGTCGAGCAGCTCGGCCCAGTCCGCCCGCCGGGTGGACAGGGCCCGCTCGGCGGCGAGCACGCAGGTGGCCAGCACGAAGGGCTCGAGCACCTCCCGGTCGAACCGGTCGGCGTAGACGCCGCCGTCGGCGTCCACCGCGTTGAGCACGTCGCGGAAGCTGCCGGGCCGGGCGTCGCCGAGGTCGAGCCGGCCGTCCTCCTCGCCGCTGAGCGCCAGCCCGCGCGCGGCGCGGTCGCCGATCGTGCCGCCGGTCTCGACGAGCCGCCCGCGCCGGCGCTCGTGGTGCGGCCGGTCGGACAGGCCGACGCTCCAGGCGCAGGCCTCGGCGATCAGTGCGGGAGTGCGCTCCCGCAGCACGTCACGGGTCAGCTGCCCCATCCAGTCGACGTCGAACACGTCGTCGAGGGTGCCCGTTCCGGCGGTCAGCCGAACAGGTCGCCCAGGAACGACTGCTTGCGCTTGGACCCGTACCCGGACGACGACGAGTGCTTCTTCCCCTGCACCTGGTTGAGCACCTCGCCGACGACGGCACCGAGCCCACCGGCACCGAGCCCACCGGCCCCGATGCCACCGGCGCCGTGCCCGCCGGACGCCGGACCGGTCGAGCCGCCGGGAGCCCCGTGCGACGCGGCGCCCTGCCCGGCCGGGGAGCGGCCGTGCCAGGCGGTCTCCGCGTCGACGAGCCGCTCGAGCTCGCCGCGGTCGAGGAAGATGCCGCGGCAGTCGGAGCACTGGTCGACGTGCACGCCGTTGCGCTCGTAGGTCCGCATCGAGCCCTGGCACTTCGGGCAGATCAGGTCCATGGCGGGGCAACGCACGACCCGCCGCAGACGGTTCCCCGCCGCCGTCCCTCCCGGCCCTACCGACGGGTAGCTCTTGTGGCATCGTCGGGGTCCCGTTCTGCGAGACGGCGACGCCGCCGTCAGGAGATGAGGTCCGATGCGGTTGCAGCTGTCCCCGGAGATGGAGGCCTTCCGGGAGGAGATGCGCACCTTCTTCACCACCCAGGTGCCGCAGGAGATCCGCGACACCGTCGCGGCCCGCCGCCACGTGACCAAGGAGCACTACGTCCAGACCCAGCGGGTCCTCAACGCCGCCGGCCTGGCCGTGCCGCACTGGCCGGTCGAGTGGGGCGGCCGGGACTGGACCCCGCTCCAGCGGCACATCTGGCGCGAGGAGATGCAGCTGGCCTGCGTCCCCGAACCGCTCGCCTTCAACTCGAGCATGATCGGCCCGGTGCTCGCCGCGTTCGGCAACCAGGAGCAGAAGGAGCGGTTCCTGCCGGCGACGGCGAACCTCGACATCTGGTGGTGCCAGGGCTTCTCCGAGCCCGAGGCCGGCTCCGACCTCGCCTCGCTGCGCACCACCGCCGTCCGGGACGGTGACGACTGGGTGGTCAACGGCCAGAAGACCTGGACCACGTTCGCCCAGCACGCCGACTGGATCTTCTGCCTGGTCCGCACCGACCCCACTGCGGAGAAGAAGCAGCGCGGCATCTCCCTGCTGGTCTTCCGCATGGACTCCCCCGGCGTCACGCTGCGCCCGATCGAGCTGATCGACGGCAGCCACGAGGTCAACGAGGTCTTCTTCGAGGACGTCCGCGTGCCCGGCGAGAACCTCGTCGGCGAGGAGAACCGCGGCTGGGACTACGCGAAGTTCCTCCTCGGCAACGAGCGGGTCGGCATCGCGCGGGTCGGCAGCACCAAGCGGCTGCTGGCTCAGGCCAAGGAGCACGCGGCGCAGATCACCTCCGGTGGCCGGCCGCTGAGCGAGGACCCGCACATGGCGGTCCGCCTCGCCGAGGTCGAGAACGAGCTGCTCGCGCTGGAGCTGACCGCGCTGCGCGTCGTCGCCACCTCCTCCGACGGCAAGCCGCACCCGGCGTCGTCGGTGCTGAAGCTCCGGGGCTCGGAGCTGCAGCAGGCGGCCACCGAGTTGCTGGTCGACATCGCCGGCCCGCTGTCGGTGGCGTCGTTCGCCGGGGAGGACTCGCTGGTGCCCGACTGGGCCCGGGTGGCCACCCCGGAGTACCTCAACCACCGCAAGGTCTCCATCTACGGAGGCTCCAACGAGGTGCAGCGCACCATCATCGCCGGCACGATCCTGGGGCTGTGATCTGACGTGGACTTCACCTTCGACAGCGAGCAGAACGACCTGCGTGGGGCCGTGCGCGGTCTCCTGGACCGGGCCTACGGCGACAGCGAGCAGCGCCGCAAGGTCGTCGCGGCCGACCCCGGGTTCGACGAGAAGACCTGGGCGCGGCTGGCCGAGATGGGCCTGCTCGGGCTGCCCTTCGCCGAGGAGCACGGCGGCATGGGCGCCGGGCCGATCGAGGTGGCGATCGTCGCCGAGGAGATCGGCCGCGTGCTGGCGCCCGAGCCGTTCGTCGAGGCGGTGGTCCTCGCCGGCGGCGTCGTGGCCGCGGTGGGCACCGATGCCCAGCGCGCCGAGGTGCTCGGGCCGCTGGCCGAGGGCGGCAGCGTGCTCGCCTTCGCGCACGCCGAGCCGGGCACCCGGTGGAGCCCGGCCGCGGCCGGGGTCACCGCGACCGGGGACGGCGACACCTGGCGGCTGACCGGCGTCAAGGAGCCCGTGCCGAACGGCGCGCGGGCCGACGTCCTCGTCGTGTCCGCGGTCGTCGACGGCGGGACCGCGCTCTTCCTCGTCCGCGGCGACGCCGAGGGGCTGGCCCGCACCGGCTACCGCACCCACGACGGCGGCCGCGCCGCCCAGGTGCGGTTCGACGGCACCCCGGCCGAGCTGCTCGGCGAGGGCGGCGGTTCCGCGGACCGGACGGCCGACATCGAGCGGGCCCAGGCCGCCGCCAGCATCGCCTACAGCCACGAGGCGATCGGCGCGATGGAGACCGCGCTGCGGACCACCGCCGAGTACCTCAAGACCCGCAAGCAGTTCGGGGTCACGCTCAGCCGGTTCCAGGCCCTGACCTTCCGGGCGGCGGACATGTACATCTCGCTGGAGCTGGCCCGGAGCACCGCGCTGTGGGCCGCGATGGTCCAGGACGCCGGTGGGGACGTCGTCACCGCGGCCGACCGCGCCCGGCTGCAGACCAGCCGAGCCGGCCGGCACATCGGCCAGGAGGCCATCCAGCTGCACGGCGGCATCGGGGTGACCGCCGAGTACAAGGTGGGCCACTACACCAGCCGGCTCACCGCGATCGACCACCTGCTCGGGAACGGCGACTGGGCCGCGGCCCGGCTCGCCGCGGGCGTCTCGACGTACGAGACGGTCGACCCGCTGGGCGCGCCCTACACCGGCTGAGGGACGGCGGGCGGCGTCCCCGATCCGGGGGCGCCGTCCGTTCAGCCGAGCATCGCCAGGCGCAGCTCCTCGGCCTCGGCCCGCACCTTCTCCAGCACCGGCCCGACGGCGTCCTCCCGCAGCACCCCGCCGGTCAGCCGCTCGACCGGCACCGGCAGGTAGCCCTCGGTGGTCAGCCGGGAGGCGATCTCCAGGGCCACGCGCAGCAGGGCGCCCTCGTCGGAGGCGAGGTCGTCGACGGCGCCCAGCGGCTCGACCATGCTCCGCGGGAAGCCCCACTGCTCCAGGGCGACGGCGGTCAGCCGGAAGGCGTGGATGCCGTAGCGCCGCACCTCAGCGGCCCGCCGTCCGCCGTTGGCGGGCTCCGCGGCGGTGAGCTCGGCGTAGCCCTCCTGGTCGTTGTGGTGCAGCAGCGCGACCCCGACCGGGGCGAGCAGCCCGAGGCACAGCGCGTCCTGCGGCCGCTCCCCGAAGCGGGGCGCGAGCGTGGACGCGGCGAGCGCGACCCCGGTGCTCATCCGCCAGAAGTCCCCGGGCAGCCGCGACTCGTCGTCCAGGTCGGTGAGCGCGACGGTGGCCATGGTCCGCACCGTGGTGAAGCCGATGACGGTCACCGCGAACTGCAGCGAGGTCACCCGGCCGCGCATGCCGAAGTACGCGGAGTTGGCCAGCTTCATCACCCGGCTGGCCAGTGCGACGTCGGCGGCCAGGATCTGGGCGAGCGCCTTGGCGCTGGTGTCGTCGGAGTTGGCGACCGACACGATCTGCGCCGCGACCGGCTTCTGCGCGGCCATGGTGTCGATGCTCGCGAGCACCGCGTCCAGGTCGAAGGACGGTGCGGCGGCCAGGGTGGGGGGCACGTCGGCTCCAGTGCGGGGAAACGGGTGGACGGAGGGGCCGCGGGACGGGGACCGCGTCATCGGGCGTGCGCGGCGAACCACTCGGCGGCCCGCGCGCCGGTCATCGGCTGGGCCAGGCTGTAGCCCTGCAGGTAGGCGGCCCCGAGGCGGGTCAGCTCGGTCGCCTGCTCGGCGGTCTCGACGCCCTCGGCCACCGTGGTGAGGCCGAGGTTGGTGGCCAGCGCGATGACCGCCGAGGCGATCTCGGTGTGCCCGTGGGACAGCTCGGCGACGAAGGAGCGGTCGACCTTCAGGCAGTCCACCGGCAGGTGGCGCAGGTAGGCCAGCGAGGAGTAGCCGGTGCCGAAGTCGTCGATCGCCAGCTGGACGCCGAGGTCGCGCAGCTGGGTGAGCACCACGCGCGCCGAGTCGGGGTCCTGCATGAGCGCCGACTCGGTGATCTCGATCGACAGCCGGGAGGGGTGCAGCCGGTGCCGCTCCAGGGCGGCCACCACGTGCGAGTGCAGGTTGTCGTCGAGCTGCAGCGCCGACACGTTGACGTTGGCCCGCTGCGGCGCCGCCCCGCCGAGTTCGCGGTCCCACTCGGCCAGCTGCCGGCAGGTCTCGTCCAGCACCAGGAGGCCGAGGCCGCCGATCAGCCCGCTCTCCTCGGCGAGGGCGACGAAGGTGGCCGGGCTGATCGCGCCGCGCTCGGGGTGCTCCCAGCGGGCGAGGGACTCCACGGCGGTGGCGGTGCGGTCCGCGGAGCTGAAGATCGGCTGGTAGAGCAGGGTGATGTCGCGGTCCTCGACGGCCCGGCGCAGCTCGGCCACCAGGCGCAGCTTGTCGCGGGCCTCGGCGCGGGCCTGCTGGTCGAGCACGGTGATCCGGCCCTTGCCGCCGGCCTTGGCCTGGTACATCGCGATGTCGCAGTCGCGGATGAGCTCGTCGGCGGCGAGGTGCTCGGCGGTCTGCACGGTGACGCCGACGCTGGCGTGCGGGCGGACGTCCACCCCGCCCAGTCGCACCGGCTGGGCCAGGGCCGCGCCGATCCGCGTCGCCAGGGTGACCGCGGCGTCCTCGTCGAGACCCTCGCAGACGACGACGAACTCGTCGCCGCCGAACCGGGCCACCAGGTCGCCGGGCCGCACCGTGGCGCGCAGCCGGGCGGCGACCTCGACGAGCAGCTCGTCCCCGGCCGCGTGGCCGAGGGAGTCGTTGACCACCTTGAAGTTGTCGAGGTCGAGGAAGAGGCAGGCCAGCCCGCTGTCACCGGGGCGGAACCGGGCGCCGACGTGGTCGGCGAGCAGCGTGCGGTTGGGCAGGCCGGTGAGCGGGTCGTGGTTGGCCTGGTGTGCCAGGCGGGCCTCGAAGGCCAGGCGGTCGGTGATGTCCTCGATGATGCCGACGAAGCCGGCGCCGACGCCGGGGGTGAACAGGTGGGCGAACCGGATGACCGTCGTCCGCTCGGTGCCGTCCTCGCGGACCAGCCGGGCCTGCGCCTCGCCCTCCCCGCCGCCGAGGACGGCGACGACCTGCTCGATCACGCCGTCGAGGTCGTCGGGGTGGACGGTGGCCATCCAGCCGGTGCCTAGCAGCTGCTCGGCCTGCAGGCCCACGAGGCTGCAGAAGGCGTCGTTGACGTGCGCCAGCCGCATGCCCTGCTCCGACAGCAGCGTGGGGATCGGCGAGCGCTCGGTGAGGGTGGCGAAGCGCTGCTCGTGCGCGTCGGCGGTGGCCCGCAGCGCCCGCTCCTGGTCGTTGGCCGCGGCCACCAGCCGGAGGGTCCACATCCGACCGGACGGCGTGGGGGTGGCCACGACGACGGTGTCGACCAGGGCGCCGCTCGCCGTCCGGACCTGCAGGGTCATCTGCGCGCTGCGCTCGCGCCGCAGCAGCAGCTTGACCTCGCCGCCGCGCAGCGTGGGCACCAGTGCCGACACCGGCAGCGAGCGCAGGTCCTCCAGGCCGTAGCCGAGCAGGTGGGTGGCGCCCTCGTTGCCCCAGGTGATCCGGTGCGTGCCCGCGACCATCTCCGCGACGAGGAGGGCGAGGGTGTCGCTCACCGCCGCGCCGTAGAAGATCGAGGAGACGATCTCGCGGGACACCAGCGGTTCGGCCGGCACGCTCGGCGCTGACACGTTCCCCCCCCTCGCGGACGGACCGGCCTCGGGTGCCGGTCGGGCCGGGTGCCCGGCTCACGGTCAAGTACGGCAGCCGGGGGTCGTGGGTGCACCCGGCGCGGGCGCCCCGTCACCCTCTCGGGTGGGGTCGCGACCCCGCCCGGGCGCCGCGGGTTCCACGGCGCCGGGCATGATCGGCCCCGCACCGCACCTCGAGGTCCCGCCGACGCCGCCGGGGCCGCCCCCAGGAACGGAGTGGACGTGCTCATCGGAGTGCCCAGGGAGGCCCGGCCCGGCGAGACCCGGGTGGCGGCCACACCGACGACCGTGCGGCAGCTGCTCGCGCTCGGCTACGACGTGCTCGTCGAGGCCGGCGCCGGGCGGTTGGCCAGCTTCCCGGACGACGCCTACGCCGCGGCCGGCGCACGGATCGGGACCGGCGCCGACGCGTGGGCCGCCGACGTCGTCCTGCACGTGGCCAAGCCGACGACCGACGAGCTCGCCCTGCTCCGCGACGGCGGGATCCTGGTCAGCACGCTGAGCCCGGCGCTGGACCCCGACCTGGTGCAGGAGCTGGCCGCGCGGCCGGTCACCGCGCTGGCGATGGACGCCGTGCCGCGCATCTCCCGGGCGCAGTCGCTGGACGTCCTGTCCTCGATGGCCAACATCGCCGGGTACCGCGCGGTGATCGAGGCCGCGCACACCTTCGGCCGGTCGTTCACCGGTCAGGTCACCGCGGCCGGCAAGGTGCCGCCGGCCACCGTGCTCGTGGTGGGCGCCGGGGTGGCCGGGCTGGCCGCGATCGGGGCGGCGAGCAGCCTGGGCGCGATCGTCCGCGCCACCGACGTCCGGCCCGAGGTCGCCGAGCAGATCGAGTCGATGGGCGGGGAGTACGTCGGGGTGCCGGCCGACGAGCTGCAGGGCGGCGGCACCGGCTACGCGAGCGTCACGTCCGAGGACTTCGACCGGCGGGCGGCCCTGATGTACGCCGAGCAGGCCCGCGAGGTCGACATCGTGATCACCACCGCGCTCATCCCCGGGCGGCCCGCGCCGCGGCTGATCACCGAGGAGATGGTGGCGAGCATGCGGCCGGGCAGCGTGGTGGTGGACATGGCCGCCGCGCAGGGCGGCAACGTCGCCGGCTCGGTGGCCGACGAGGTGGTGGTCACCCCGAACGGGGTGTCGATCATCGGCTACACCGACCTGCCCGGTCGGCTGCCCGGCCAGGCCTCGCAGCTGTTCGGCACCAACCTGGTCAACCTGGTCAAGCTGCTCACCCCCGGCAAGGACGGGCAGGTCGTCCTCGACCTCGACGACGTCGTGCTGCGGTCGATGACCGTCGTCCGGGGCGGCGAGGTGCTGTGGCCGCCCCCGACGGTGCAGGTGTCGGCGGCGCCGGCGGCCGGAGGACGGGCCAGCGACCCCGCACCGCGCGCGGCCGCCGTCCCGGTGGCGGCGTCCCCGCCGTCCCCGGCCCGGCGGGCCGCCATCGTCGGCGGCGCGGCCGTGGTGCTCTTCCTCGTGACGGCGTTCTCCCCGGACCCGCTGATCGGCAACCTCACGGTCTTCGCGCTGGCGATCGTCGTGGGCTTCTACGTCATCGGGAACGTGCACCACGCGCTGCACACCCCGCTGATGAGCGTGACCAACGCGATCTCCGGGATCATCGTCGTCGGCGCCCTCCTGCAGCTGGGCCACACCGGCCCCCTGGTCACCGCGCTCGCTTTCGTCGCGGTGCTGGTGGCCTCCATCAACGTCTTCGGCGGCTTCGCCGTGACCCGCCGCATGCTCGGCATGTTCACGAGAGGCTGACCGTGACCGCGCTCTCCGCCGCCTCCGCGGCCTACATCGTCGCCGGCCTGCTGTTCGTCCTCAGCCTGGCCGGGCTGTCCCGCCACGAGACCGCGCGGACGGGCAACGGCTTCGGCATCGCCGGCATGGCCATCGCGCTCGCCGCGACCATCGGCCTGGCCGCGCGCGACCTGGACGCGGGCGCGACGGCGCTGATCGCCGTCGCCATGGTCGCGGGCGCGGCCATCGGGCTGTGGCGGGCCCGCCGGGTGCAGATGACCGGCATGCCCGAGCTGATCGCGATCCTGCACAGCTTCGTCGGGCTGGCCGCGGTGCTGGTCGGCTGGAACGGCTACCTGTCCGTCGAGCGCGCCGGCGCCGCCCAGACCGAGGTGCCCGAGAACCTGCTCGGCATCCACTCCGCCGAGGTGGTCATCGGCGTCTTCATCGGCGCGGTCACCTTCACCGGCTCGATCGTCGCCTTCCTCAAGCTGTCGGCCCGCATCAAGAGCAACCCGCTGATGCTGCCGGGCCACAACTGGCTCAACCTCGGCGCGCTGGTCGCCTTCGCCGCGCTCACCGTCGCCTTCGTCGTCAGCCCGAGCCTGGGCGTGCTCGCCGCCGTCACCGTCCTCGCCCTCGCGCTGGGCTGGCACCTGGTCGCCTCGATCGGCGGCGGCGACATGCCCGTCGTCGTCTCGATGCTCAACAGCTACTCCGGCTGGGCGGCCGCCGCGTCGGGCTTCCTGCTCGACAACGACCTGCTGATCATCACCGGCGCCCTGGTCGGCTCCTCCGGTGCCTACCTGAGCTACATCATGTGCCGGGCGATGAACCGCTCCTTCCTCTCGGTCATCGCCGGCGGCTTCGGCAACGAGGGCAGCACCGCCGCGGCCACCGAGGACGGCGAGCACACCGAGATCACCGCCGAGGACGCCGCCGACCTGCTCCGGACCGCCCGGTCGGTGATCATCACACCCGGCTACGGCATGGCCGTCGCGCACGCCCAGGGCCCGGTCGCCGAGCTCACCCGCAAGCTCACCGACAAGGGCGTGCGGGTCCGCTTCGGCATCCACCCGGTCGCCGGCCGGCTGCCCGGCCACATGAACGTGCTGCTGGCCGAGGCCAAGGTGCCCTACGACATCGTCCTGGAGATGGACGAGGTCAACGACGACTTCCCCGACACCTCCGTCGTCCTGGTCATCGGCGCCAACGACACCGTCAACCCCGCCGCCCTCGACGACCCGGGCAGCCCCATCGCCGGCATGCCGGTGCTGCACGTGTGGGAGGCCGAGGACGTGATCGTCTTCAAGCGGTCGATGAACACCGGCTACGCCGGCGTGCAGAACCCGCTGTTCTTCCGGGACAACACCCGCATGCTCTTCGGCGACGCCCGCGAGCGGGTGGACGACATCCTGCGCTCCCTGTGAGCAATCCCGCGGTCCTCGCCAGGCACTGTCGGTCCCGCTGAGCAACGCCTACCGTGGGTGTGTGCGCACTCAGGGACTGGTCACCGAACCGGTCCCCGTCGGCCCGGCGGACCACCTCTGCTGGGTCTACGAGGACGCGACGTCCTTCACGGCCGTCGCCGCCCGCTTCCTCGCCGGTGGCCTCACCCGCGGCGAGCGGCTGGTCTACGTCGGCGACGAGGACACGATCGACCTGCTCCGCAGCCGGCCCGGCCCGCTCGGCGCGGTGGAGCAGCTCGAGGCCGCCGGGACGCTCACGGTGCTGCCGCTGTCGCAGGCCTACGGCCGCGACGGCGGGTTCTCCCCCGAGGACCAGCTCGCCTTCTACGACGCCGCAACCCGCGAGGCGCTCGACGGCGGCGCCGTGGGCCTGCGGGTGGTCGCCGAGCTCACCGGGCTGGCCGCCGACCCCGGCCGCCGGTCGGAGCTGGTCCGCTGGGAGCACCTCGCCGACGGCTTCTTCGCCGGCGGTGCGGGCATGTCGGCCCTCTGCGCCTACCGCCGGGGCGCGCTCGGGGACGACGTCCTGCGCGAGGTGGCCGCGGTGCACCCGCAGGCGCGCGTGCCCGACGGCGTCCAGGCCGACGAGCTGGTGCCCTTCCGGGTGTTCGTCGACGGCGACCGGCTGGCCGTCTCCGGCTGCGTGGACGCCTTCGGTGCCGACCGGCTGCGCCGGCTGCTCACGACCTCCCCCGTCGACCGCGCCGAGGTGGCGATCCTGGACGTCGGGCTGCTCACCTTCGCCGACGCGGCCGGGTGCCGTGCACTCGCCGCCTGGGCTCAGGACCGGGTCACCCGCGGGCGGCGGGCCGAGCTGGTCGGCGCCTCCCCGCTGTTCGCCCGCGTGTGGCGGCTGCTCGGCTACGACCGGATCGCCCCCGTCACCACCGCCGGACGCGCGGCGTGACCGCCGCGCCCTCGGGCGCGGCGACCCAGCCCGCGTTCGTGCACGAGACCCTCCCCTACCGCGGCGACGAGGAGTTCCTCGCCGGCGTGGTCGGCTTCGTCCGCGACGGCCTGGCACGGGACGAGACGGTGGTCATCGTCGAGCCGACGCCCCGGCTGGCCCAGCTCCGCGAGGCGCTCCGCGGCGACGCCGGCGACCTGCAGTTCCTCGACATGACCGACGTCGGCGCCAACCCCGGCCGGATCATCGCCGCGTGGTCCGCGGCGCTCGACCGGACCACCCGCGCCGGCCGGGTCCTGCGCGGGGTCGGCGAGCCGGCGCACCCGGCCCGGTCGGCGACCGAGCTGGTCGAGTGCGAGCTGCACGAGCACCTGCTCAACACCGCCTTCGACGGCGGCCCGGCGTGGCGGCTGCTCTGCCCCTACGACGTGGAGGGCCTCGCGCCGTCGGTGACGGCCCGCGCGCTGACCACCCACCCGTTCCGCGCGGGCCCGGACGGGCGGCCCCTCCCCACGGGGAAGCACACCGCACGGACGCCGGCCGAGCTGCTGTGCGAAGCGCTCCCGCCGCCGTCGGCCGAGGGCGTGCTGCGCGGGGAGTTCGGCGCCGGCGACGTGCCGGCCGTCCGGCGGACCGTCGCCCAGTACGCCCGCTCCTGCGGCCTCTCCGACGACCGCGCCGCCGGCCTCGAGCTGGCTGCCTCCGAGCTGGCCACCAACAGCGTCCGCCACGGTGGGGGCGCCGGGACGCTGGCGATGTGGACCGAGCCGGGCGCCGCCGTCGTCGAGTTCTCCGACGCCGGACGGCTGATCGATCCGCTGGTCGGCCGGCGTCCCCCGGCCACCGAGGAGTACGGCGGCCGCGGCGTCTACCTGGTGCACCAGCTCTGCGACCTCGTGCAGGTCCGCTGCACGACCCAGGGCACGACGGTCCGCATCTCCACCTGGCTCTGACGGTTGCGGCGCGGCCCGCCGTCGCCCACGGTTGCCCCGTGGACCCCTTCCGTGGCCTGGGCATGCCGCGCATCCCCGGACTCTCCGAGCTGATCACCCTCATGCAGAACCAGACGGAGGCGCTGTCCCAGCTGCCGCGGACGATGAGCGACCTCAACACCGCCGTCCGGGAGCTCATCGCCGCCACCACCGTCGCGACCGACACGATCGCGTCGGCGCAGCGCACCGCCGAGCGCCTGGAGGCCCTCGTCGAGGAGCTCGAGGAGCCGGTGCGGTCCCTGCGGCCCGGGCTGGAACGGGTGAGCAAGGTGCTCGACGACCCGGTGATCGACACCGTCCCGGACACCCTGCGGCGGATCTCGGAGGACCTGCTGCCGCTGATCCACGGGCTGCGGCAGGCGACCACCCGGGTGAGCTCGGTCGCCGGCATCCTGCGCCGCCGGCCCCGGCCGGAGGACCCCGAGGGCGAGGTGCCCCCGCCGGTCGCCTGATCACCCGTCCCGCTCGAGCACGAAGGCGAACGGCGCGTCCAGGCCGCGCGCGTCCATGAGCCCGAGCAGCACGTCGGGGCTCACCTGGCGGAACGCGTCGACGACCGGCAGCCGGTCGTAGACCAGCGCGGCGGTGAGGACGCCGCGGTGCTCCAGCCGGCGCACCCGCGCCGTCGGCCGCCGGGTCGCCAGCAGCGGACGGACGGTGGCGAACGCGGCGCGGGCCGGGGCGCTGCGGGCCGGCGCGGGTGCGCGCAGGAGGAGGGCCAGCGGTGCGAGGGCCGGGTCCACGGGCCGCGGGACGCCGGCCTGGTCGCGGAACAGCAGCGGGTGCACGGTGTCGGCGTCGAGGAACTCCTTGCCGTACCAGCGGTGTGCGGGGAGCAGCCCGTCCAGCGGCGACCCGGTCGGCAGCTCGGACCCGCGCCAGCGGCCGATCAGCGTGCCCGGCTCGACGGCGGGCAGCCGGTCGGCGAAGGCGAGGACGTCGACGGGTGCGGCGCCGCCGCGGTGCCGCTCCAGCCAGTCCAGCGCCCCGGTCACGGGATCTCCCAGTGCGCCGGGTGCTCGAGGCCGGCCGGCAGCCGGGTGCCCGCGTCGCCGCGCGCGGCGGCCACCTGCGGCCGGGTCAGGAACAGCGCGCCGGTGAGGTCGGCGCCCCGCAGGTCCGCGGCGCGCAGGTCGGCGCCGAGCAGGTCGGCCAGCCGCAGGTCGGCGTCCCGCAGGTCGGCGCCGATGAGGTAGGCGCCGCGCAGGCCGGACCCGCGCAGGTCGGCGCCGTGCAGCCGCGCCCCCACGAGGTCCCCACCGCGCCGTACCCGCGTGCGGCCCCGGACGCCGGCGCGGGCCCGCTCGCTGACCGACCGCAGCAGCCCGCCGGCCTCCTCGCGCAGGGCGGCGGTGTCGACGGCGGCGAGCTCGTCGGCGCCGGCGCCGGTCGGCCGCTCGGTGCGGTCGCGGGCCGCGAGCA
>NZ_JALPKQ010000071.1:0-18835 GCF_051383655.1 Geodermatophilus sp. CPCC 205761 | reverse complement strand
GAACGTGACCGTCCGGCCGGTCGGGGACGGCATGTCCGAGCTGGTCGCCAAGCTGCCGCACGCGCTCGCGTCGGCCTGCCGGCAGGCCGTCGACGGGCTGGCCCGGGCGGCTCGGTCGGCCGGGGATCAGCGGCCGGTGGGCGTGCTGCGGGTCGGCGCGCTGGCCGACCTGCTGCTGCGCCCCTGGGCGACCGATCGGGAGCCGGTGACCGCGCAGTTGACCATCACCGCTCCGCTGGACGCGCTGACTCCGCAGCGGTTCCTGGATTCCGGTGCCCGGCTGCCGGCGGTGTTCGCCCCACCCGGCTCCATCCCCGCCCCGGTCGGGGAGGTGGACGGGCAGCCGATCACCGCCGCGCACCTGCGCGAACTGCTCACCCAGCTCGACGCGGTGTGTCCCGGCGGGCTGCAGGCCCCGGCCGGCGGCACCCTGAACATCGCGATCACCGACGCGGGTGGGGCGCTGCGGGCCACCACCACCCGCCGCGAGCTCGAGCGGATCGCCCGGCACGGCTGCCCCACCCACGGCCACACCGGCTGCCGGTGTCCGGTGCTGGACCGGCCACCACCGGTGGACCGCTACACCCCCTCCGACGCCCAACGCCGCTGGCTCGAGACCCGGGACCGCACCTGCCGCCACCCCGGCTGCGCCAACGCCGCCGGCTGGGCCGATCTGGACCACGTCATCCCGCACGCCCGCGGCGGGGCGACGTCGTGCGCGAACCTGTGCTGCCTGTGCCGCCGCCACCACCGGCTCAAGACCCACGCGCCGGGCTGGAGCTACGCGATCACCCCCGACGGGGTGCTGTCGGTGACCACCCCCAGCGGGGTCACCCGCACCACCCGACCACCCGGCCATCGACCGGAACCGAATCTGTCCCTCACCGGCAGCCGGGTCCTGGCCGCAGCACCACCCGAGCCACCGCCGGCACCCGACCCCGCCGACGACCCACCACCCTTCTGACCCACCACCGCTCTGAGCCAAGCCCCGCGGCGAGCACCCACGCCCGCCGCGGGGGTGGTGCGGCGTCGACAAAACGAGAGAGCAGGCGATGAGTCGGTTCGCGGTCAGAGGTCACCGTGGTGTGGCGGACCGGCGGACGTCCCGCAGGACCGGAGCCTGTGCGATGTCCGCGCTGGGCGCCCTGCGATGGCCTATCGACTGACCAGTGACTCCAGGGTGACCGCGGCGAGCAGCCGGGCCCACCACGGGCGCCGGGTGGGCGGCGGTGCCGGCTGGGCGCGCCGCCAGAGACGCCGTGCCGGGCGTACCGCCACCGCGCCGCCCTTCATGCTCACCCAGCCACCGGGCCCCATGGTGACGAGGGCCTTGGCGCCGCTCGGTCGGTCGGCCAGTCGCCGGGCGACGAGGACGCCGCCGACCACCAGTTCCGCCGTGGTGAGCAGCCGCGAGACGTCGAGCGCCGGCCGCCAGCGCACGCGCCCGTTCCGGATGACGAACGCCCCCAGCGGGCGGGCGCCGGACATCTCTGCCTCGAGGTCCGCGGACTCCGCACGGCGACGTCCGGCCGTGTGGGCCCGTCCCGCGGACGCCGCGATCACGGTGACGCCGTCCCGCTCGTACGGCGGCGAGAACGCCGTCACCTCCACGCGCCGGGATTCCGGCGAGCGGGCGTCGACGTCAACGGGGTGGAGTCGGTCCATGTCGGCCTCCAGTCGGCTCGGCGTCGGGCCGCTCCAGCCTCACACCGCCGCGCCGCCGGGCAACCGGGTCGCACGTCCCGCAGCACCGGCCGGACGGCCCCTGGAGCGGCGCCCCGGTTCAGCCCAGCGAGAGCACCCGCACCAGCAACCGGGCGGCGTCGCCGCCGTCCGCCACCGCCACGTCGAGGGCACCGGGCACGTCGAGGTCGTCGAGCAGCCGGTCGGTCACCGCCCGGCTCGCGGTCGCCGACGCCCCCCGCCGGCCGGCCGCGGAGAACAGCGCGTCCAGCCGGGCCTGCGCGCCCTCGATCAGCTCGGGCCGGTATTCCCACGGCTGCGACCAGGCGCGGTCGAGCACCAGCAGCCGCAGCACGGGCCCGGTGGTCACCCGGAGCAGGTCGGCCACCAGCGTCAGGTTGCCGGTGGACTTGGCCATCTTCGCGCCGTCCTGCGACACCGCCCCGACGTGCACCTGGGCGCGGGCGAACGGCCCGACGCCGGAGGCTGCCTCCGCCATCGCCGCCTGCTGCGCGTGGTGCGGGAACGCCAGATCCGCGCCGCCCACCAGGACGTCGACGCCGTGGCCGAGGGTCGCCGTCGCCATCGCCGCGCACTCGGCGTGCCAGCCCGGGCGGCCCCAGCCCCACGGGCTCGGCCAGGCGGGGTCGCGCTCCCCCGACGGCCGCCACACCGGCACGTCGAAGGGGTCCTCCCGCAGCGCGTCGGCCGGGTCGTCCCCGAACTCGTCGGCCAGCTGCTTGGCCCGGTCGGCGTCGAGCCCCGCGGACTCCACCACCCCGGCGCCGCGGAAGAAGACATGCGCCTCCCGGACGTACGCGCGGTCGGCGCGCAGCAGCGCGGCGGCCAGCTGCTGCACGTGCGGGATGTGGTGCCGGGCGCGGGGGGTGTGCGTCGGCGGCCGGACGCCGAGGGCCCGCATGTCCTGCTCGAAGGCGAACTCCTGGCTGAGCGCGAACTCGTCGTAGTGCCGGCCGCGGGCGTCGGCGGCCCGGGTCAGCACGTCGTCGACGTCGGTCACGTTCCGGCTGCTCACCACGTCCGACCCGGCCAGCCGCAGCACCGCACCCAGCACGTCGGCCCACACGAACGTCGCCGCGTGCCCGAGATGGGTGACGTCGTAGGGCGTGATGCCGCACACGTAGACGCGGGCCGGACTGGTCACCGGGAGCGGTCGACCGGCCAGCCGCAGGTCCGCGGTGCGCACGTCGACCGGCTCGTCGATCCGGCCGGCGACGCCGACGACGCCGGAGGAGGTCAGGGGAGGCTGGGCCATGCCGCCATCCTGCCCGGCCCGGCCGCACCGGGACGCGACCCGGTCACTGGACCGCCCGCGGGGGCCTCGTGCGACGGTTCCCCCATGGTCGCCGTCCTCTCCATCCAGTCGCACGTCGCCTACGGCCACGTCGGCAACTCCTCGGCCGTGTTCCCCCTCCAGCGCCTCGGCATCGAGGTGTGGCCGGTGCACACCGTCCAGTTCTCCAACCACACCGGCTACGGCCAGTGGCGCGGGAGGGTGTTCGACGGCCCGGCGATCGAGGAGGTCGTGCAGGGCATCGCCGAGCGCGGCGTGCTCGGCCGCTGCGACGCGGTGCTGTCGGGCTACCTGGGCTCGGCCGACATCGGGCACGCGGTCGTGCAGACCGTGCAGCGGGTCCGGGAGGCCAACCCGGCGGCGGTCTACTGCTGCGACCCGGTCATCGGCGACGTCGGCCGGGGCGTCTTCGTCCGCCCGGGCATCCCCGAGTTCATGCGCGAGGTCGCCGTGCCCGCCGCCGACGTCGTCACGCCCAACCACTACGAGCTCGACGCCCTCTCCGGCCGCACCACGCGCACCCTGGCGGAGGTCACCGACGCGGTCGCCGGTGTGCACGACCTGGGCCCGCGGGTGGTCCTGACCACCTCGCTGGTCACCGACGACACCCCCGAGGACGCCGTCGACCTGCTCGCCTCCGAGGGCGGCCGGCACTTCCGGGTCCGGACCCCGCGCCTGGACGTGGCGGTCAACGGCGCCGGCGACGCCGTCGCCGCGCTCTTCCTGGCCCACTGGCTCGACACCCGCGACGCCGGCACCGCCCTGGGCCGGGCGGCGGCCTCGGTGCACGGCCTGCTCCAGCGCACCGAGGACGCCGGGTCCCGGGAGATCCTGCTGGTGGCGGCCCAGGAGGAGTTCGTGGCCCCCTCCCGCAGCTTCGACGTCGTCGAGGTCTGACACGCGGCTCAGCCGTCGTGCTGCTCCACCGACGCCAGCAGGTCGCGCAGCAGGTCCTCGACCTGGCGCAGCCGGTCGCCGGACAGCCCGGCGAGCAGCTGCTGCTGGACGGCGAGACCGGCGGTCACCGCCTCGTCGATGAGCGCCCGCCCCGAGTCGGTGAGCCGCACCAGCAGCGCGCGCCGGTCGGCCGGGTCCGGGGCCCGCACCAGGTGGCCGGCCCGCTCGAGCCGGTCCAGCCGGCTGGTCATCCCCCCGCTGGTGAGCATGAGCGCGCTGGTCAGCCGGCCCGGTGACATCCCCTCGGGCCCGGCCGCGCGGCGCAGCGTGGCCAGGACGTCGAAGTCGGCGCGGGTGATGCCGAACTGCGCGTAGCACCGCTCCTGCGCGTCGCCGACCAGCCGGGCGGCCCGGTAGATCCGCCCGAACACCGCCATCGCGTGCGTGTCGAGGTCGGGGCGCTCATGCGCCCACTGCTCGACGATCGCGTCCACGCCGTCCCGGTCCGTCACGACCGCCATGCTCGCACACCACTCGGTTGACAGATACTCGCTCCCGAGTATCTTGCGATCAAGAATAATCCCCTCGAGAGAGGCGGCCCGTCATGACGGCTCTCGCGACCCGGCCCCCGCTCACCGCCCCCCGCCCGCCTCGCCTGCCGGCCTGGGGCCTGGTCGCCGCCACGGCGGTCGCCCCCGCCACCTGGGGGACGACGTACGCCGTCACCACGGAGTGGCTGCCGCCGGACCGCCCCCTGCTCGCCGCCACGGTGCGCGCGCTGCCGGCCGGGCTGCTCCTCGTGGCGCTCGGGCACCGCCTGCCCTCGGGCGCGTGGTGGTGGAAGGCCGCGGTCCTCGGCACCCTCAACATCGGCGCGTTCTTCGCGCTGCTGTTCGTCGCCGCCTACCGGCTGCCCGGCGGGGTGGCCGCGATCCTCGGCGCAGCCCAGCCGCTCCTGGTGGCGCTGCTGGCGCTGCCGCTGCTCGGCGAACGGCTGCGCACCCGGACCGTGCTGCTCGGGCTGACCGGCATCGCCGGCGTGGGGCTGATCGTGCTGAGCAGCGCCGCCCGGCTGGACGCCGCCGGCATCGCCGCGGGCCTGGCCGGCACGGCGTCGATGGCCGCCGGCGTGGTGCTCACCAAGCGGTGGGGACGCCCGGTCGCGGTGCTGCCGTTCACCGGCTGGCAGCTGACCGCCGGCGGGCTCGTGCTGCTCCCCCTCACCCTCGCCGTCGAGGGCCTGCCGGCCGGCCTCACCGCGGGGCAGGCCGGCGGCTTCCTCTACCTGGCCACCGTCAACACCGCGCTGGCCTACGCGCTCTGGCTGCGCGGGATCGGCCTGCTGCCCGCCTCGCAGCTCACCTTCCTGGGGTTGCTCTCCCCCGTGGTCGCGGCGGCGGTCGGCTGGACGCTGCTGGGCCAGGCGCTCGGCCCGGCCCAGCTGCTCGGCGCCGTCCTCGCGCTCGGCACCGTCGTCCTCGCCCAGCGGCCGCGCACCGCCTGACCAGGGGTCACTCGGACGCCGACGCCGTCCGGCCCTCCCCCTGCCGGGCGCCCGGCGGGCCGATCCAGACGGTCTTGGCGTTGGTGAACTCGTACATGCCGACCTCGGTCAGCTCCCGCCCGTAGCCGCTCTGCTTCACCCCGCCGAAGGGCAGCTCCGGATAGCTGGTCACCATGCCGTTGACGAAGGCCATGCCGGACTGGACGTCGCGGATGAACCGCAGCCGCTCCCCCTGGTCCTCGCTCCACAGGTTGGCGCCCAGCCCGTAGACGTGGTCGTTGGCGATCCGGATGGCCTCGTCGAGGTCGGCGACGGTGAACAGCGCGGCAACCGGGCCGAACACCTCCTCGGAGTAGATGCCCATGTCGGGGGTCACGCCGGTGACCAGCGTCGGCTCGTAGAACCAGCCCGGCCGGTCCACGCGCCCTCCGCCGGTGACCACGGTGGCGCCCTTCTCCACCGCCTCCTGCACGTACCGCTCGACGTCCTCCAGGCCGGACTCGGTGGCCAGCGGGCCGATCTGGGTGTCCTCGGCCATCGGGTCGCCCACCGTCATGGCGGCCAGCTTCTCGGCGAACAACCGGGTGAACTCCTCGGCCACGTCCGCGTGGACGAAGAAGCGCTTGGCCGCGATGCAGCTCTGCCCGTTGTTCTGGCAACGGGCGGTCACCGCCACCTCGGCCGCCTTGTCCAGGTCGGCCGACGGCATGACGATGAACGGGTCGCTCCCGCCGAGCTCGAGCACCGTCTTCTTCAGCGCGTCCCCGGCGATCGCGGCCACCGACTGCCCCGCCGGACCGCTGCCGGTGAGCGTCGCGGCGACCACCCGGTCGTCGCGGAGCACCCGCTCGACGGCCCCCGACCCGATCAGCAGCGTCTGGAAGACGCCGCCGGGGAACCCGGCCTTGCGGAACAGCTCCTCGAGGTACAGGGCGGTCTGCGGCACGTTGCTGGCGTGCTTGAGCAGCCCGACGTTGCCGGCCATGAGCGCCGGGGCGGCGAACCGCATCGCCTGCCAGAGCGGGAAGTTCCACGGCATGATCGCCAGCACCACGCCGAGCGGCTGGTGGACGACGTAGGCCTCGGTGGCCCCCACCGCCGAGGCGTCGGCCGGCTTCGGCTGCAGCATCGCGTCACCGTGCTCGGCGTAGTAGCGCAGCGCCTTGGCGCACTTGCCGACCTCGGCCTTCGCCGAGGCGAGCGTCTTGCCCATCTCGGTGGTCATCAGCTCGGCGACGGTGCCGGCGTCGGCGTCGAGGACGTCGGCCGCCGCGCGCAGCCACCCGGCACGCTGACGCAGGGTGGTCAGCCGGTACTCGGCGAAGGCCGCCGCCGCCCGGGCGAGCTTCTCCTCGAGCGCCTCGTCCGAGAGTGGCTCGTAGGTCTTGAGCGTCTCGCCGGTGGCCGGGTTGATGGTGGCGATGGCCATGGGGTCCTCCCGTCGGTGGTGCTGCCTGCGACCGCTGGTCCCTGGTCGGCTCCTGCAGCCATCCTGGCCCTCCGCGGCGAGGCGCACACCACGCGCACACCACGCGCACTCCGCGCAGCACCTGCCCGTTCCCTAGGACGACGTCTCCTCCGGGGACTCCTCCGTGTCCGGGTGCGGCTGCTGCTCCGCGTGCCGCCGACGACCCGGCAGGTGGATCAGCCGCCAGGTGAACCGCTGGTCCGGGTGCGCGCTGCCCGGGGGGTGCGGGAGCCGGTCGACCACCCAGGCCGGCAGGTGCACGTGCGGGAGGTGCGGCAGGTGCGGGTGCGGGAGGTGCGCCTGCGGGAGGTGCGGGTGCGGCAGCCGGTGGCCGGTCCGCGGAGCGGCCTGCGCGATCAGGGCGGCCACCCGCACGCGCTGCGAGGCCCGCTCCCTCGCCCGGACCGCGGCCTGGGCGGCCCGGTGGTGGCGCTCCCAGCGGGCGGTGTTGCTGCGCGCCAGCGCGATCACGAGCGCGGTGACGAACGCGAAGCCGAGGACACTGACGATCGCCCAGCCCATGACGGCCCCTCCTCTGAGGCCGCCGCGCAGCCCGGTCCCCCGGCGTCCGCGGCGATGCCACGGACGATCCCCCTTGAGGACCGGCGGAACAAGACCGTCCGGCGCGGCACGGGCCCGACACGCCGCTCGTCGCGGGCGGCGCGCCGCCGGGCACCTCAGCCGGCGTCGAACCGGAGCACCGCCTGCAGCGGAGGGCTCGCGAGCCGACGTCCGGCCAGGTCGGCCAGCAGCCGCGGGCCCTCCTCGAACGGGAGGACGTCGGTGACCAGGTGGGCGCGGACGTCGGAGCCCCGGGCGCGCAGCAGGTCGAGGGTGACCTCGGCCAGCGCAACGCGCGGCCAGGCACCGGCCATGCCGCGCGGCACCCGGCCGATCTGGGCGCACACCACGGCCAGGCCGTTGTGGTGGAACTCCTCGCCGAGCCGCACCGCCTCCGCGCCGGCCTGGTAGAAGCCCAGGTCGATCACGGTGCCCTGCGGCCGCAGCGACTTGAGCGCGGTGGCCAGGGCGGCGTCGTGCCCCTGGCACTGCAGGACGACGTCCGCGCCGACGTCCCCCGGCCCGTGCCGCCACCGCTGCTTGACCGTCCGCCACGCCGACCCGCCGGCGTCGTCCAGGGTGGCGAGACCCAGCGCCTCGGCGACCGCCCGGCGCTGGGCGGACCCCTCCGCCACCACGACCTCGGCCGCGCCGTGCCGGACGGCGAGCAGCGCCGAGAGCAGGCCGATGACCCCGGCGCCGGTCACCAGCACGCACCGGCCGCGCACCCCGGCGTCCACCCCCGCGGTCGGGCCGGCGAAGTCGGCCGCGGCGTGCAGCAGCCCGTTGACGCAGATCGGCCCCATCTGGGCCAGGTAGACGCCGAGCAGCGGGTCGAGGTCGTCGGGCACCGGGACGACGGTCTTGCGGCCGGGATCGGCGCAGAAGCCGGTGCGGTGCCCGTAGGCCATGGCCACCCGCGAGCCCTCGGGCATCTCCGGCGTCCGGCTCTCGGTGACCCGGCCGACCTCCATGTAGCCGAACCCGCGGACGGGGTAGGCCCGGCGCGGCCCGTCGGGGTCGAAGGCGCACAGCTCCGGGTCCCAGTGCAGCTGGAAGTGCGGGTCGGTGCCGCGGACGATCGCCACCTCCGTCCCGGCGCTGACGCCGCTCCACTCCGTCTGCACCCACGCCTGACCGGGCCCGGGCTCGGGCTCCTCGTCGTCGATCAGCTCCGGCTGCCCCGGCCCCAGCACCCCGATCGACCGCACCGTCCGCCCGCTCATCCCCGTCCCCTCGGTCAGCAGTCCGGGCGCACGGCCGCGCCCTCGCGTGCGGCCCGGTCGGCCGCGCAGGCCAGCGCGTGGGTGCGCAGCGCCTCGGCGTAGGGCACCTGCACCCGGTCGACGCGGCCGAGCAGCACGTCGAGGAACTCACGGTCCCCGGCGGCGATCGGGTCGGCGTCGGTGCGGTGCACCTCCTCGCCGTCGGCGGAGACCACCCGCAGCTCGTGGTCGTCCAGGCTGCGCTCGGCGAGCTCCACCACCCGGCCCTCGGCCACCACCTGCAGGCCCACGGCGTGCCGCCAGCCCAGCACCCGGGTCGAGGAGATGCTGCCGACGGCTCCGGACGCGAAGGTCAGCAGCGCCACCGCGGCGGTGGCCACCTCGCCGTCGGCCGCGGCGGGCCGCTCGGCGGCCGAGACCGACACGACCTCGCCGGCCAGCACCCGGGCCAGGTCGAAGACGTGCGTGGTCTGCTCGACGACCTGCCCGCCGGAGCCGTCGCGGCGCGCCCACCACGGTGGCGCCGGGGTCTTGTCCAGCCAGGAGCCGGTCACCAGCCGGGCCGCTCCCGCCGGCAGCAGCTCGGCGGCCCGCCGGAGGACGTCCAGGTGCCGCCAGTGGTAACCGACGGCCGTCGTCAGCCCCCGCTGCTCGACCAGCCGGGCCACCTCCCGGGCCGTGCCGAGGTCCAGGGCGAGCGGCTTCTCGACGAAGAACGGCAGGTTCCGGGCCACCGCGGCCGCCTCCAGCGGCCCGTGCGCGAACGGCGGCACGCAGAGCCAGACGGCGTCGAGCTCCTCGCGCTCGAGCATCGCCGTCCCGTCGGCGTGGCAGCGGGCGCCCACGCGGGCCGCGGCCACCTCGGCGCGCTCGCGCACCGGATCGGCGACCGCGACGACCTCGACGTCGTCGAAGCGGGAGAGCGCGGCCAGGTGCCGGCCCGCGATGAACCCGGTGCCGACCACGCCCACCCGCAGCCGGCTCACCGGCGGGCCCCGCGCAGCGCCGCCTCGTAGACCGCGGCGGTGTCGGCGGCCATCCGGTCGCGGGTGAACCCCGCCAGGTAGCGGCACCGCCCCGCGGCGCCCTGCCGCCGGCGCAGGGACGGGTCGGCGAGCAGGCGTTCCAGCGCGGCGCCGAGCGCAGCGGGGTCGTCGGGCCGGACCAGCGCACCGGTCACCCCGTCCACGACGACCTCCTCGGTCCCGATCACCCGGGTGGCCACGACCGGGAGCCCCGCCTCCATCGCCTCCAGGGCCACCAGCGGCATCCCCTCGTGCCGCGAGGGCAGCGCGAAGACGTCGGCGGCGGCGAGCAGCTGCCGCGCGTCGGGCCGGTGCCCGGGGAACCGGACGGCGTTCCGCACCCCCAGCGCCGCCGCCCGCTTCTCCAGGGCCTCGCGCAGCGGCCCGTCCCCCACGAGGACGACGGCCAGGTCGGGGAAGCGGGCCAGCAGGCCCGGGACCGCGTCGACCAGGTGCCACTGGCCCTTCATGTGTGTCAGCCGGCCCACCGTGAGGACGACGGGCTGAGCCGGGTCCAGGCCGAGCGCGGCGCGTGCGGCGTCCCGGCCCAGGCGCTCGCGCAGCGGAGCGACCCCGTTGGGGACGGTGGTGAACCGCCCGGGCGCGACCCCGATCCGCTGGTAGGTGCGGCGCAGCCCCTCCGAGACCGCGATCAGCCGGTCGACCGCCTCGATCCCGGCGTGGTACGCCCGCCGCTTGCGCGGGTGCGCCACCAGGTAGGGCAGGTGCTGGGTCTGCACGACCACCGGGCACCCGGCGCGGCGGGCCAGGCGGACGCCGGGCCAGTTCTCCGAGCCGGTGCCGACGTGGCAGTGGAAGACGTCGGCCGGGTGCCCGGCCAGCCACCCGCTGACCACCTCGGCGAACAGCGGGTGCCGCGGCGAGGGCAGCTCCACGGTGCGGGCGCCGAGCTCCGCCGCCCGGTCGAGCAGCCGCCGCCCGCCCACCGTCGGTCGCATCATCAGCGCGACGTCGGCCGTCCCGGCGTACTCCGCGACCAGGTCGACCATGTGGGCGCCCATCCCCGAGGGGTCGATGGACGGCGTGTAGAAGCAGATGGACCGACGTCCGGGCACCGTTGCCCCCCACCGTTGCTCGACGAGCCGGGGGGACCCCCGGAGGCGGTGAACCTAGCGGGCCGCGCGGTCCCGGAACAGGTCCGACGCCCCGTCGTCTCGGTCCCGGGAGTGTCGTGACGCGGGCGCCGCGCCCTTCTCAGCTCACCAGCGCCTGGGTCGCGGACTCCTTGCCTGAACCCCTGGGCGGCCTGGGCGAGCAGTTCCCAGTCCAGCGACACCCCGGCGGCCACCGGTCGGCTCGGGATCGAGCTCCACCGCGTCCCCCGAGGGGCAGAAATGGCCATTTCTGCCCCTCGGGGGACGGGCGCTCAGGTGGGCATGCGGAGGATCGGCTTGACGACGGCGCCGCTGTAGGAGGCCTCGACGGCGTCCTCGATCCGGTCGAGCGGGAAGTACTCGACCAACCGGTCGAAGGGGAACCGCCCCTGCGCGTGCAGGTCCATGAGCGCGGCGATCAGCGCCTGGCCGCGGCCGCTGCCGCCGAGGGTGCCGCGGATGGTCTTGCCCCAGAGGGTGCTCATGTGGTCGGCGCTGAACTCCGCGCCGGCCGGGGCGCCGCCGATGAGGACCGCCGTCCCGAGCATGCCGACCGAGTCGATCGCCTGCCGGATCACCGGCACCACCCCGGTGCAGTCGAGCGCGGCGTCGGCCGGTCCCCCGCAGATGTCGGTGACCGCCGCCACCGGGTCGGTGTCGGTGGCGTCGACGGTGTGGGTGGCGCCGAGGTCGGTGGCCAGCCGCAGCCGCGAGGCGTGCCGGTCGACGGCGATGATCGTGGTGGCCGCCGAGCACCGGGCCGCCATCACCGCGGCCAGCCCGACGGTGCCCGCGCCGTAGACCACGATCGAGCTGCCCGGCTCGGGGCGGACGGTGTTCAGCACGGCGCCGGCGCCGGTGGCCAGTCCGCAGGCCAGCGGGCCCATGAGCTCGACGGGCAGCCCCGCGGGCACGGGCACCAGCGAGGAGGCGCTGGTCATCGAGTAGGTGGCGAAGGAGGACTGGCCGAAGAAGTGGCTGCTCAGCGGGCCGCCGTCGGTCGTCCGCAGGGCGGAGCCGCCGCCCGGGCGGTGCCCGGCGCCGACCAGCTCGCCCAGCCGGAGGCAGTAGCGCGGCTCGCCGGCCAGGCAGTTGCGGCAGTCCCCGCAGTAGGGCCAGCCGAGGACGACGGCCTGCCCCTCGCTGATCCCGGTCACGCCCTCGCCGACCGCGACCACCGTGCCGGCGCCCTCGTGCCCCAGCACGCCGGGCAGCGGGAAGGGCAGGTCGCCGTCGCGGGCGATGCCGTCGGTGTGGCAGAAGCCGGAGGCGGCCACCTGCACCAGCACGTCGCCGGGGCCGGGCTCGTCGAGCTCGACCTCCTTGACGACGAAGGGGCCGTGCAGCTCCTCGACGACGGCAGCGGTGATCTTCACGGGCGGGTCCTCCTCGACGGTCAGCGGAGCTCGTCGGCCGCGGACGGCGGCTCGACCGGCCAGCCGGCACCGGCCGACTGGGTGAGCACCCGGGAGATGCCCCGGGCCGCGGCCCGCACACCCGGGGTGACGGCGCGGACGGCCGCCGGCGAGTCGCCGGGGACCACCACCGACAGCGCCGCGACGACGGCGTCGCCGAGGTGGATCGGCGCGGCCGCCGAGACGGCGTCCGCGGTGACCTGCCGGTCGCTGATCGCCAGGCCGGTGCGCCGGACCTCGGCGAGCACCCGGCGCAGCGTCCGCGGGTCGGTGATGGTGTGCGGGGTGTACCGCCGCAGCGGGGCGGCGAGCACCCGCTCCTGCACCTCCACCGGCGCGTACGCGAGCAGCACCAGGCCCACCCCGGTCGGTGGCAGGGCGAACCGGCCGCCCACCTGGGTGAGGACGGTGACCGCGTCGCGGGCGGCGAAGCGCTCGACGAACAGCACCTCGACGTCGTCCCGCACGGCCAGTTGCACGTTCTGGTGGGTGACCTCGTAGAGGTCCTCCATGAACGGCAGCGCCGCCTCCCGCAGACCGAGGCCGCGGGGGGCGAGCGCGCCCAGCTCGAACAGCCGCAGCCCGACCCGGAACCGGCCGTCGGCGTCCCGCTCCAGCCCGCCCCACCGGCGCAGCTCGCCGACCAGGCGGTGCGCGGTGGACAGCGGCACGCCGACGGCCCGGGCGATCTCCGACAGGGTGAGCGCCGGCCGCTCCCGGGTGAAGGCGTCGAGGACGGCGAGCAGCTTCCCGCCCGACGTCCGCGACGGGGTCAGAGGTCCAGGACCAGCTTCGGGCAGGCCGCCCGGGACACGCAGATGAACATCGTGTCGTTCGCCTCCTGCTCCTCCGCCGTCAGCAGGGAGTCGCGGTGGTCCACCTGGCCCTCGAGCACCGGCGTCTCGCAGGTCCCGCACGTCCCCTCCTGACAGGAGGAGAGGACCGGGATCCCGGCCTCCTCCACGACCTCGAGGATGGTCCTGTCCGGCGGCACGGTGAGCGTCATGCCGCTCTGCGCCAGCTCGACCTCGAAGGCGTCCTGCATGACCGGCTCGCCCATCTCCTTGGGCGCGAAGCGCTCGACGTGCAGCGAGCCCGCGGGCCACGCTGCGCACTGCTTCTCCACCGCCTGCAGCAGCGGCTCGGGGCCGCAGCAGTAGACGAGCGTGTCGGGGCGCGGGGTCCCGAGGATGCCCGGCAGGTCGATGAGGCCGACCTCGTCCTGCGGGTGCAGGACCACCGGGGTCTCGCTGATCTCCTCGAGCGACTCGAGGAAGGCCATCGACCGGCGGCTGCGGCCGCCGTAGTGCAGCTCGGCGTCGGCGCCGGCGGCCTGGGCGGCGCCCATCATCGGCAGGATCGGGGTGATCCCGATGCCGCCGGCGATGAAGACGTAGCGGGGGGCGGGCACCAGCGGGAAGTTGTTGCGCGGGCCGCGGACGTCGATCTCGGTGCCCTCGGTCAGCTCGTCGTGCACGTAGGCCGACCCGCCCCGGCCCTCGGGCTCCCGGAGGACGCCGATCCGCCACACCGACCGGTCGCCGGGGTCGCCGCACAGCGAGTACTGCCGGGTCATGCCGTTGGGCAGCTTGAGGTCCAGGTGCGCGCCCGGCGCCCAGGCCGGGAGCTCGGCACCGGACGGATCGTGCAGCTCGAGGACGACGACGCCCTCCGCGCCCTCGGTGCGGGACGCGACCTGCAGCCGCAGGTCCACCTCGTCGTGCGTGCTGTGCACGGGTTACTCCGTTTCGATGAAGGCACACCACGTCCCCGGACCGCCGACGCACGGCGGGCCGGGGACGGGTGAGCTCAGACCAGGACCGGGGTGCGTGACCGGATGATGCGCGGGTCGGTCACCCGGTGCGCAGGCGGGGGTGGCAGGACGTCGGGCAACGGGGTGACCGTGGGCCCGCCGGCCGGGTGGTCGGGGTGCGCGAGCAGCCACTCCCACATCTCGATCGGGTCCTCGCCCTCGGCCTCGGCGCCGCAGTGGCACAGGCCGCGGAGCCGGTCGGAGCCGGGGAGCCAGTTGATGCGCAGCACCTTGTCCCCGACGAGCACCTCGCGGGGCGCGGGCAGGGTCATGCCGTTCCCTCCGGATCGGTCACCGTTGCCGTGGAACGAGGTCACCGCGCGGTCGCCGCGGGCTGCTGGACCGGGGCGCCGGAGGCCTCGGCGGCCAGGCGGGCGATGATCCGGCGGGCGGCGAGGCCGCCGGTGTCGATGTTGATCGACAGCTCCTGGTACCCGTCCGGCTCGCCGGTGAGCACCTTCTCGAGCACGTCGAGCGCGGTCACGTCCTGGAGGACGACGGTGCGGTTGCTCTCCCGCAGGAAGTCCGACACGCCCTCGTCGTCGAGCGCGAAGTCGCGGGCGACGGCCCAGAAGTCGTGCGTGGAGTTCTCCGTCTCCGGGGTGATCGCGTAGACGACCTCGACGTGGAAGGCGTCGGGGTCGGTGCCGTCCTCGTTCGGCAGCACGCCGACCGGGGCCACCCGGCTGTGCAGCTTGTACAGGCACGGCGGGGTGTACTCGATGTCCTGCCAGCGGGTGATCCGGCCCTCGATGCCGGTGCTCTTGGCGTAGAACGGCGGGCACTCGGCGTCGGCCATGTGCCGGCTGACGTAGACGACGCCGGCGGCCTCGTCGACCTCGGTGGTGATCGGCGTCTCGGCGACCTCCGGCGTGCCGATGTAGCCGCCGTGCAGGTAGGTCTCGTGCGACAGGTCCATGAGGTTGTCGATCAGCAGGCTGGCGCGGGCCTGGAGGGGCTCCATGCCGCTGACCGTCGTCCAGCCCTCCTGGTCCAGCCACGGCGCCCGCGGGATGCGGGTGCTCTCGGCCTTCTCCGCATCGCCGATGAAGACCCACACGAAGGAGTCCTGCTCGACGACCGGGTAGGACTTCAGCCGCGCGGTGCGCGGGATCCGCGTCTGGCCGGGGACGGCGACGCACGCGCCGTCGGCGCCGTAGGTGAAGCCGTGGTAGCCGCAGACGACGGTGTCGCCGTTGAGGTGGCTCGGCTTCTCCGACAGCGGGAACCGGCGGTGCACGCACCGGTCGCTCATCGCGGTGACCTGGCCGGCCTCGGTGCGCCAGAAGAGGATCGACTCACCGCAGATCGTCCGGCTGAACAGCTCCCGGCCGACCTCCCGGCCATAGGCGGCCACGTACCACTGGTTCTGGACGATCGACGTCATCTGCATGCCTCCACGGGTCGGGATTTCCCAGCTCAGTACCCACGGTGACCGCCATCACCACCCTCGCGGTACCGGACTTCCACATTGTGGAAGCCTTCTCCGCCGAAGGCGACCGGCCGGCCGGCCACCGCGAGTGCGCCGGTCAGCCCGGCGGTGACCACGAGCAGCAGCACCAGCGGCGCGGTCCAGCCGCCGGTGGCGGCGTAGACCGCGCCCACGACGAGCGGTCCGGTCGCGCCGACGCCGTAGCCGACCAGGGAGCTCATCCCCGACAGCCGCCGCACCGCGGTCTCGTCGGCGGCCCGCAGCACGACCAGGGTGAAGGCCAGCGAGACGCCCGCGCCCTGCGCGAGCCCGCCCACGACCGCCCACACCGGCCACGCCTGCGGCGCGAGGAGCAGCCCGGCGATCAGCACCGCCCAGGCGCCGGCCACCGCGACGCCGAGCCCGCTCTGCCCGCTCCCGGGCCGGCGCCGCGCGAGCACCGCCGGCACGACCAGCGTGCCGGGGATGCCGAGGACCTGGAACAGCGTGGCGGCCAGGCCGGCGGTGCCCAGGTCCGCGCCGAGCTCGTCGACGAGCACCGTGGGCAGCCAGGTGGTCAGCGCGTAGTAGAGGACCGACTGCAGGGCCAGCACCACGGCGACCGCCCACGCGACCGGCGACCGCCACGCCGACATCCCCGCCGGGCGCCCGCCGGACGGCGGCACCGCGGCCGCGGGAGCGGGCGCGGTGCCCCGGGTGGCCGCGGTCCAGACGGCGGCGGCGACGGCGGTCACGACCACCCAGACCGCGAGCGCCCAGCGCCAGCCGGCGACCGCGGCGATCGGGGCGGTGAGCGCGGCCATGAGCGCTGCCCCGCAGGTCAGGGCGCCGGTGTAGAGACCGGTGACGGTGCCGGCGCGCTCGGCGAAGTCGCGCTTGGTGACCGCGGGGAGCAGCACGTTGCCCACCGTCATGCCCGCGCCGATGACGAACGTGCCGGCCAGCAGCACGGGCGCGCCGTCGAGGACCCGCAGCACGGTGCCCGCCCCGATCGCGAGCAGCCCGGCGAGGACGGCCCGCTCCGGGCCCAGGCGCCGGCCCAGCCACGCCGCCGGCGGCGCCAGCACGGCGAAGCACAGCACCGGCAGGGTGGTGAGCAGCCCGGCCACCGTCGGGGACAGCCCCAGCTCGGCGCGGATCTCGGGCAGCACGGGCGAGACCGCGGCGATGGCGCCGCGCAGGTTCAGCCCGGCGAGCAGGACGGCGAGCAGCAGCAGGCCCGCCCGGGGTGCCGGGCGGGCCTGCCGCTGGGTCGGGGTGTTCACCCCTGGTACCTACTCCCCGGCCGGACGGCCGGGAGAGTCGGGGGTCGGGTCACTCCTCGGGCAGCAGGCCCTCGATGTCGAGCTCGTCCTGCTCGAGCAGGCCGGCCTCCACCATGAGCTCGCCCATCTGCTCGATCTGCTCGCGGCGCAGGTCAGTGCCGAACTCCTCGATGCGGACGTTCGCCATGGCCCCGGCCGGCGTGCCCAGGAACTCCTCGGCCTCGGTGCGGACCGCGTCGGGGTTCTGGTCGGCCCACTCGAGGGTCTCCTCGAGCGCCGCGGTGAAGTCCGCGACCAGCTCGGGGTCGGACTCGGCCAGCTGGCCGGAGGTGAAGAACAGCTGGGTCGGGTGGCCCGGCACCGACTCCTGGCTGGAGTAGCTGGCCACCGGGTGACCGCCGGTGATCAGCTGGGACAGGAAGGGCTCGGGCACCCAGACGGCGTCGACGTTGCCGGCCTCGAGCGCGGCGGGCATGTCCGGGAAGGGCAGCTCGACGTACTGGATGCCGCTGGGGTCGCCGCCGTCCTGGCGCACGGCCTCGTCGATGGTCAGCTGGCCCATGCCGTTGAGCGTGTTGACCGCGATCCGCTTGCCGGCCAGGGCGGCCGCCGCGGTGATCCCGGAGTCGCGGTGCGCGATGACGCCGTTGACGTCCTCGCCCTCGGCGTGGGTCGAGGTCCAGTGGCCGACGACCCGGACGTCGAGTCCCTCGCCGCGGGCCTGCAGCAGCGAGACCGGGTTGCTGGTGGCGAACTGCATCTCACCGGCGGCGACCGCCGGCAGCAGCGCGGCACCGCCCTGGCCGGTCTCGATGGTGACCTCGATGCCGCGCTCCTCGAAGAAGCCCTGCTCGATGCCGCCCTGGAGCGCGCCGGTGACCGCGACCGGCAGCAGCCCGGCGGTGACCTGGCGCAGCTCGCCGTCGGCGCCGCCCCCACCGGAGCCGGTCGCCTCGTCGTCGCCTCCCCCGCACGCGGCGAGCGCGAGCGTCGTCGCGGCCAGCACGGGGACCCACTTGCGGAGCATGTGCTCTCCCAAACTCGTAATCAATGACAACCTCAACGGTTGATAACAGGGATGGTGCACGTCACGGGGCGGATCGGCAAGCACCGCCTCACGACTGCGGCGCGGACTGCCCGCTCCGGACCATCCGGCCGAGCAGCCCGCGCAGCTGCTCCTGCTCCCCGGCCGAGAGTGTCTCCAGCTGCGCCCGGTGCGCCGCGCCGACCGAGCGCTCGGCGTGGCGCCGGACCGCGTGGCCGGCGCCCGTCGCGCGCACGAGCTTGGTGCGCCGGTCGCTCTCCGAGGGGTGCCGCTCGACCAGGCCGGACTCGGTCAGCTCGTCGACGAGGAGGACCACCTGGCTGGGGTCGAGCCCGAGCACCTCGGCGAGGTCGCGCTGGGACATGCCGTCGCCCGAGTCGCAGGCCAGCAGCAGGGCGGAGTAGGAACGCACCCGCAGCCCGTGGACGGCGAGGGCGGCGTTGGTGGCCCGGATCAGCTGACCGCTGGCACGGGAGAGGAGAAAGCCGACGTCGGCGGTGAGCGAGCTGCTGTCCATGAGGACCTCCATCGTTGACGTCCTCCACGATAACGTCCTAGCGTCGTGTGTCACACCCCTTCTGCGCAGGAGCAGCCGTGGACCTCGAGAACCTGGTCGCGATCGACGTGCACGTGCACGTCGAGCAGGACCTGCACGGTCACCTGTCCATGGACGACGAGTTGCTGGAGGCCGCGGCCGCCTACTTCAAGGGCGAGCCGCACCACCCGACCGTCCCCGAGATCGCCGAGCACTACCGGGCCCAGCGGATGGCGGCCGTCGTCTTCACCGTGGACAGCGAGCTGGCCACCGGGCACCCGACGCTGTCCAACGAGGAGATCGCCGAGGCCGCCGCGCAGCACCCCGACGTGCTGATCCCGTTCGGCTCGATCGACCCCGCGCGCGGGCAGTCCGGCGTCCGCGCCGCCCGCCGCCTGGTCACCGAGCACGGCGTCCGGGGGTTCAAGTTCCACCCGTCGATCCAGGCCTTCGAGCCCAACGACCGGCGGGTGTACCCGCTCTACGAGGAGCTGCAGTCCCTCGGGGTGCCGGCGCTGTTCCACACCGGCCAGACC